>JAYEGO010000116.1:0-4757 GCA_034659155.1 Bacteroidota bacterium
CCCCATCACTCTCTCCCAATCTAATCCCAATCCATCAAACTCTTCCACTGAATTAATCAATCTTTTTTTGTTTCCTTCTATTAAATAAACATCATTGCTATTATTAAGTTTAATTAGATTAGAAGTTGGATAAGAATCCATCTCATATTTTGAAATAACTTGAATATCTTCCCATTTATTGTTGTATGAATTGAATATTTCCGGACTTCTCAGCCATCTTTTGATTTTTCTTATTGGTTCAAGATAATAGATTTTATCTTCTCCTGATTGTTTGATTAAAAGAGACATTTTGTATTGGTCAATTATTTCCTGATTAACATCTTTAACTTCTTCCCATTCAAACCCGTAATTAAGAAATATCTCTGGATTGGGAATATGCCTTTTAATTCCGTTGACAATCAGATAAACCTTGTAATCGTTTAAAGCTCTAATCAGATTGTCTTCATAATCAGGGATTGAGATTAATTCATTCTTTTCAATTTCAATTATTTCTGTCCATTGATAGCCCAATGTTTCAAATACCTCGGGAGTTGGAATCCATTTCTTTTTTTGGTTGATGATGATGTATATTTTAAATGAATCAGGGGTTTTTAAGAGAGTTTGTTCGGGATAAGAAGGCGGGGTTGGCGGCGAAGGAGGAGTTGGATCAGGATCTGGATTTGAAATATTAAAACTTGTCGGACTGCCAATTAATTCTGGATTGGTTCCTTCCGGATAATTAATGGCAAAGACGGAAACAATATGATCTCCGATTGATAAATCAAAAGGAGTGGAAAAAGAAAATCCATGGTTTGGGTCTTGGACTTGTCCAGAACCGGCATTCATAATATCCGACCTTGATTGGTTGGCTATTGAAGAACCAATAAAATTTCCGTCGATGTAGATATGAATATCAATAGGATTAGATCCAGCATTCTGATCATATGCCCAACCAATCATTGTAGCTTGTGTCGCGCTGTCAAGATATCCAATGGGAAGAATATTACAATCTTCCGGACAGTTGCTTGGATTCTCCCCGCAATTACATATTCCATCCTTACAGGAAGAAACTTCCTTGCAATTTTGACAATCATAACTATATTTTTTCAATGGATGAGAAGAACAGTTTCCTGGCGTTATGCCGTCGCATATCGCAGAGGCTCCGCAGGAAATATCACATTGTCCCGCTATGGATTTAGCGCCGTCTGGATAACAAATAGAAGTAAAACCAACACGACAATCTTCAGTACTATTGCATTTTTGAATATATTCTGCATAGATATTATCCTGCTTGTCTATATCAGTTAAAAGTTTTTTCATATCTAATGGTATAACTTCTAAATCCGTCAACCTGGTTAATGTCTGATCTTTTACTAATGGCGCTTTGTTTTTGAAAGCAGTGCCGAGGTTGGTAATTTGTTCGTTTGAATTAAATAGATAGTGAGGCCAGTCAAGTCCATATTCCTCTGCTCCATAACAGCTCCATGTTAACCAGCCGGAGGCGCTACCTAATGTTTCATTTACTGTTGAATCACTATAGCTAAATTCTCCTAAAAAAACTGGTTTACTTGCGTAAGAATATCTCAAAAGACCATTTATATAATTATCTGTATTTGAATCCCACCAATTGTACCCATGTATAGAAGTATAATCCAATAAAGAAGCTATTTTTTGTGGACTGAGGGGCGAGTATAATTCAGGTTCGCTGAAATTTTGATCGCCTAACGGATCTATAAGATTTGTTGGAGTTAAGGGGGCTGCCCATTGAATATTTCCCGCGCTTATAAGGTGATTTTGATCTTTTGCGCGGATAGCGTGAGTTAATCTTTTTAGCCAATTATACGCTATTCCCTCTCTGAATAACTGATGATCAAAAAGTCGTTGATTATTTAAATTATTTTGATTTTCCGGCTCTTCAATATTATTCCAATTTTCTCCAAGTTGGGGATAATCACTCCATGCTGACGACAATGCTGATTCATTTCCATATTTAGAATGAACCCAATCTTGCCACACTTTCTTTATAATGCTTGTGCCCCATGGCCATGGAACATTAGTTTCATTAATTATATTCCACGCAAAAATTGTCGGCTCGTCAACATATCTTTTACCAAAGGCGCTAACAAGGAATTCCAATCCCTGTATGCTCGTTTCGTCAACAAAAAATTCCCCATTCAGCCATGGAACACAAGGATATCCTTCGTCGCAAATATGCTCTGTGCCGCCTTCCCAAAATCCGACTAATTCAAAAATAATCCGCAAATTATGTTTTTTTGCTAAAAAAATAATTTTATCAAGTTTTTGAAAACTGCTTTCATCTAATTGCTTAAACTCCGGCTCAAAACTTTTTACAGATAAAAATGTCCTGACAATATTCGCGCCTGCGTTCGCAAGCTGTTCAAAATGCCTGTCTGTCCTGACAGCATCAAATTTGCCTATCACATCAAATGCTGGGAAAGGTTCGGGGTGAAATGTAATTGGATCATAATAATTGCATCCAAAAGGAACAAACGATTTTTTTGAATTGGCTGTTTCAAAATGCCAATTATCTGAAGCAATTTTGATAAATTCAATATCAGCAATATCTCCTTCTATCACAATCACCTTCGGGCTTCCAGATAATTCTGGATTAGTTCCTTCTGGATAATTGATTGCGTAGACATTAACCGTATGCTCTCCGACTGATAAATCAAAAGGAGTGGGAAAAGAAAAACCATGGTTAGGATCTGGACAAACTCCAGCAGTAACTAAGTCCGGTCTTGATTGATTTGCTGTTGTTGAGCCGGCAAGATTTCCGTCTATGTAAATATGAACATCTATGGGACTTATTCCAGTGTCTTCATCATAAACCCAGCCGGTGATTTGAGTTTGATCTGCTGAATCAAGATTGCCTATTGGGATGGAGTTAATGGAAGATGCTGGTGATATTGTAATATTTTCGTATTTTGTTTCATCCCATATTTTCGGTTCGCCGTGAAAGCCAGCCACTATGCCAATAACATCTTTTCCATTCTGCTGCTCTTGGTAAAGATCTTCTCCAACAACAAAAGAACAAAAATCAGTTTTTTGTTCCCCATTTTTTAAAACATAAGTTTTCTCTTGTAAATATTGAGAGAAAATATATTGTTCTGGCAAATATCCCGGACCGCAAGCAACAATAATCTCATCATCGTTACCTAAATTCCCAACAGTATAATTTATCTTAACTGTATCCCCTACTTTTGGATTTGAATTACTCACACTTATTGAATTTATTGCAGCATATCCGGATTTACTATTAACCTTAAAATGAGTATGCCATAAATCAGCTATTGCTTCATTGTATACCTCGCTTGCAACCTGAACTGATTGAGTGGCAGTATTATCCCAATTTGTAGGAGCATCGAAATACCCTTCATTAATTGAAAAATCTATAAGTGGTGCCCAATCTATAGTTATTAAAGTATCCTTGTATTTCCAATTTGAATCTTCTGACAAGTGAAGTTGATATCCGAAATAGGAACCATCAAGCGCCAGATAATCCATATTTCCCAATATGTTTTTTGCAGAAAAAATTACTCCAAGATGGTCATCTTTATCTCCCCAATTTGTTGAAGCAACATGTATTTCTATTAAATGCGGCTTTCCATCCCAAAAAAATTGAGCAGCAACAATACATCTAGTAGCGCTATCTGGCAAAACAAAATCATTATACGATATGGTGTTTGAACTAATCAATTCTCTTGGTTTCGGCAATAGACCATTCTGATCCATAAAAGCGAACCAAGTAAAATGATCCTTTCCGCAAGGATGCGGATAATTAATCATATCTGTTTTCATGTTGACTGACAAATTTTGACCAGATTCACTCTGATGAGATTCCCAATTTAACTTCATGGGGCTATCTGCCTCGTTAACAATAAATGACCTACCCTGCGGACCAGGACATGATGCTCCAAAAGTTTTTTCGGACTCAACCGCCACCAACCAATGTTTCTCGTCTGCGCATTGCGCAATATCTTCATAATAATTTTCATCTCCTATGTTGCCTGTGGTTTTAACGCATCTTTTGGTCAAATTATAATCCCAGCCAAGCCCATCTGTTGCATTCGCAAAACAATTTATTCTAATTCCGCAAGCCATTCCCACTAAAACCAATCCAAATACCAATCCAAATTTTAATTTTTTAGCATTTTTCATCAATTTAAAATAATTATGAATCTTATATTTTTCTTATATAGTGGATTCCCGTTGGAATTTATCTTGTATTTTGATTTTTCATTACACTCCTCCCATTATTGAATACATCGGCTGGATTATTGAAACAGCGAAAAAACCGACTGCTCCGCCGATAACCAACATTAAAGCCGGCTCAATAATCGCTGAAAGATTATTTAAAGTTGCGTCAACTTCTGATTCATAAAATTCAGCCAGTTGAATTAAAATGTCGCTTAATGTTCCTGTCTCTTCGCCGACAGCGATCATCTGGGAAACCAAAACCGGATAAAGTTTTTCATATTCGCCAAGCGCCTTATTTAATTCTACTCCTTTGCTAATTTGTTTGGAAGCGTTTTTTAACGATTGAGTATAATGGATATTAGTTAATGTTTCTGAAATAATATTTAATGATTGGACAATTGTCACACCACTGGCAAGAAGCGAGCCCAAAGTCCGGGCAAAACGGGCAACATTAATTTTCATCACCAGCGCGCCGATTGCCGGCAAGCGAAGGACTAAAGAATGAAAAAACTTGCTTCCAGAACTTTGCTTGGAAATTATTTTAAAAACTATTGCCGAAA
>JAYEGO010000117.1:0-4756 GCA_034659155.1 Bacteroidota bacterium
TATGGAGCCTTAACCACTCCTCATTTTTTTATTTTTAATAAGAATCGGGAATTAGTTTATACAGGAAGGGCTACAGATAGCCCCAGAGATGCATCAGGCATAAGAGTTCACAACCTGGAGGAAGCACTGGAAGAGCACCTGAATGGAGACTCTGTATCCACACCTGTATCTAATCCTATAGGTTGCAATATAAAGTGGGATGGGAAGCCTGCCCACTGGATGCCGCCTGATGCCCGGGAACTGGTTTAACAATGCATACCTTTGTATTGGAGTTTCAATCTTATTACTGATACTTTTTTACTTCACACACTAAACTTCTAAAACCACTTATTTCCCTTTCCCTTAGCCTTAGCCTTAGCCTTAGCCTTTGATAAAATATAATCCCAATTATTACATTTTTTTATTAATTTGCGAAACGATATTCATATTCACAAAATCATATTATTAAATGGCTAAAGTAGTTGTATTAGGAGCAGGAATATCAGGTCATACAGCCGCTGCTTTTATTAAGAAAAAACTTGGTAAAAAGCATGAAGTTGTTGTAGTAAGTCCGGCTAAAAATTACCAGTGGATACCCTCAAATATTTGGGTGGGAATTGGCAAAATGAAACCTGAGCAGGTATATTTCCCTTTATCAAAAGTATATAATCGCTGGAAAATTGATTTCAGGCAAGCCCTTGCAAAATCAATTTATCCTGAAGGAAATAAGGATAATGATAAAGCTTTTGTGGAAATTGAATATACAGATAAAGATCGTCAGGGTGAGTCAAATAAGATTGAATATGATTACCTGGTAAATGCTACAGGTCCGAAATTAAATTTCGGAGCTACAGAGGGTCTTGGTCCGGATAAACATACTGTTTCTGTATGTTCCTATGATCACGCAGCACATGCATGGGGTAAACTTGAAGAAGCCTTCCAAAGAATGGAAAAGGGAGAGAAGCAAAAATTTCTTATCGGAACCGGTCATTCAATGGCAACTTGCCAGGGTGCAGCCTTTGAATATATCTTAAATGTAGCTTATGAAATAAACAAGAGGAAATTGACCGATAAGGCAGAGCTTACCTGGATTTCAAATGAGTATGAATTAGGAGATTTTGGTATGGGTGGTGCATTTATAACACGGGGAGGATATATCACACCAACAAAAGTTTTTTCAGAATCTATATTTGCGGAATATGGGATAAAATGGATCAAAAGGGCAGGAGTATATAAGATTGAAGAGGGAAAGGCACATTATGAAACATTGGATGGAGAATATAAAACTGAAGATTTTGATTTTGCCATGCTGATCCCTGCATTTAGTGGAGTAGGAATAAATGCTTTTGACCGGGAAGGAAAGGATATCTCAGGCAAGCTATTTGCCCCAAATGGATTGATGAAAGTAGATGCCGATTATTCAGGAAAACCATTTGATGAATGGAGTATTGAAGATTGGCCATCCACTTATCAGAGTCCGGCATATGATAATATTTTTGCTCCCGGAATTGCTTTCGCACCTCCGCATTCAATATCCAAGCCAATGAAAAGCAAGAATGGAACTGCAATATTTCCTTCTCCTCCAAGAACTGGAATGCCTTCAGGGGTTATGGGTAAAGTAGTTGCCTTAAATATTGTAGATAGAATTAAGCATAATAAAAAGGAATTTAAGCATAGGGCGTCTATGGGTAAAATGGGGGCCGCCTGTATAGTATCTGCAGGCTATAGCTTAACAAAAGGAAATGCTGCTACAATGACTGTTTTTCCAGTAGTTCCGGACTGGCAAAAATACCCTGAATGGGGGAGGGATTTAAAGTATACTGTTGGCGAGGCCGGATTAGCAGGACACTGGATTAAATTGGTGCTTCACTATATGTTTCTGCATAAAGCCAAAGGTTACCCTTTCTGGTGGTTGCTACCTGAATAGTAATTTTTAGATCAATTGATAAAAAAGGAATAAATCAAAAATCGTTAATCTGTGTTCGATGTTCAATATTCGAAAAACGATAAAAACAGTAAAAAATAATATACACCACCTGAGTATTACTCTAAAGTATTTATAAAAAGAATTACAATGAAAAAAAACATAGTCAGGGCATATTATGATGAAGCCTACCCGCCAATGCCAACAAAATTTGTACAATTTTGGCGAAAAAATATTATCTGGCAGGCCTATAGATTTATAGTATTAAATCTGAAAATAATGCGAATTATAGTTGGAGGGCATTCTTAAGAAGTCAAAAGTCGAAGAGTTACAAAGTCAATTGGTAGACAAAGCCTTCAGGCTTAATAGAGGAACAGGGCCTTTCGGACCGCATGAAACAGAGTATGAAAATTGCGTCAGGCAGTATTAAAGGAAATATTTTGAATATCGACCAAAGATTAACGATTTTAGATTTCAGATTTTCATGCAAATCACAAATCGTTAATCGCTGTTCCAGGCCAGTTGTGTATTTCTTCAGTATTTCGGTAACAGATTTTATCTTTGCATGATTAAATCTGTAAGATGAAGGTGGGCCTATGTTTACTTTTTGACCCTTAAACCCTTCAACTAAAAATACTATTAGCCATTCCGACCTTTAAAAGAAACTGCCACCCGGAGGTGGCAGTACTTTTTTTACTAACCCTAAAACCAAATAGGTCTTATTGAAAAACTGAATCACCAAGGATATCAGTTATATATATGATGTTCTGATTCTGGAAAAGGTTGCGTATGCAAAAAATCACATCAGCTATGCAGTTTGGTCATTGGATTTTTGGGTTTGTTTGTGATATTTTATGTAAATTGAACACAATTAGAAACATAACATTACAGATTAAAATACATTAAAGACTATATTTTAACTATTAATTTGAAGATTAGTTATAGTTCAATTAAACCAACTAAATACTTTCAAAATGACTGAAAATTCGAGGCGTAGATTTATTCGTAATACCATAATTGGATCAGCTGGTATTGCCACTCTTCCATTGCTGCAAAGTTTCAAGACAAGTGCCAATGATACTATCAGGATTGGTTTTATCGGGCTTGGTCAGCAAGCAATGAATCTATTAAATGGTTTTAGCAAAATTAAAGGAGTTCAAATAGTTGCCGGAGCTGATGTATATGGCATTAAGAGGAAACGTTTTGAGAAACGATTAAATGAGTTTTATAAGGACTTAAACTCAAAGCCTGATGTTAAGACATATAAAGACTACCGGGAAATTATAGACAGGCAGGACATTGATACGGTTGTAATTGCATCACCAGATCATTGGCATGCCTTGATGGCTCTTGATGCATGTAATGCAGGGAAAGACATTTACCTGGAAAAACCAATTACATTTTCTATCAAAGAAAGTTTAATGCTTGCTAAAGCTGTACGTAGAAATAATGTGATTTTTGCTACCGGAAGTCAACAGCGTTCAGACAGCAATTATCAACATACTGTTAACATGGTGCATAGAGAAGCTTTTGGAAAGCTTACAAAAGTTAATGCTTATGTTGGCCCTGGGCCGGTTCCTTATGATTTGCCAGAAGAAAAAATTCCTGCAGATTTGGATTGGAAACAATGGTTAGGACCCATGCCTTATGTACATTATAATTCCAAACTTAATCCGCCTATCACTATAGATCCTCCCACAAGAGAAACATTTTGGGCCCGATGGCGATATTACAAGGAAACAGGTGGTGGATTTACATGTGATTGGGGTGCCCATAATTTTGACATCGGTCAGTGGGGTTTAAATAAGGACCACAGCGGTCCGGTAAAAATTATACCTCCTGGTTATCAGGACACGAAGTTTTTAACATTTGTTTATGATAATGGATTGGAAATGACCAACGAACCCTATGATGAGCATAAAACTTTGGGAGTTAAATTTTGGGGTGAGGATGGATGGATTGAAGTTTCCAGAGGCAGTATTGCTGCATCAAATGAATCATTGCTCCCATCGAAAGATGAAACTGAAGAAGCCGGACTATATGAAAGAAGCTCCCTTCATTTAGAGAATTTTATTGAGGCAGTTAGAGCACGAATAGATCCTATTGTTCCGGTGGAAATTGGTCAAAGAACAGTTGCTTGTTGCATATTAGGAAATGTAGCTTACGAGTTAAACAGACCTGTAAGCTGGTCTCCTGAACAACAATATTTTGTGAATGACAAGGAAGCTGAAAAGTTCTTTCACAGGGAATATCAAAATGGGTATAAATTATAGCATAATACCATATTTGACTTGACACTAGATTCAATATCGAATTTTTGGTCGAATATATAGTATTTTTTCCCCTTATTAACTTGATTTCAATAAAATGGATAATTTGTCACGTAGAAGATTTGTTAAAGCAACAGTAGCATTGGGAGCAGGATCATTACTTCTACCTAAAACTATAATGGCTGATCCTGGCATACAACAAGAGAAGCCTACACTTAAAGGTAAAAAAGTTCTATATGTTTGGGGTGGATGGAAAGGTCATGAGCCTGAGCAATCAGTTGATTTATTTGTCCCATGGTTAAAATCAGAAGGGGCAAATGTAACTGTTTCAGATACCCTGGATGCTTACCTGGATGAAGAACTTATGGGTTCATTAGACTTGATTATCCAGATTTGGACTATGGGGGAAATTTTACGAGAACAGGAAACAGGTCTGTTGAATGCAGTTAAGAGGGGAGTCGGATTTGCCGGATGGCATGGTGGAATTGGTGATTCATTCAGGAATAATGTTGAATATCAGTTTATGGTTGGTGGTCAATGGGTAGCACATCCCGGAGGCATTATTGATTACAGGGTTAATATT
>JAYEGO010000118.1:0-4749 GCA_034659155.1 Bacteroidota bacterium
ATGATTAAGGAGGTAAGCCAGAAAATTGACCAGGCAAAGGAAAATTTAAGAGTTCTTGAGAAGAAAATAAAAATGATTGATGACCTGAACTTGTAAACCCGGATAAACAGATTTAAACTTATTAAGACCCAAGCTATTTTGAAGCTTCAACCAACCAAATATATTTTTGTAACCGGTGGCGTTACCTCTTCACTGGGTAAAGGAATTATTTCTGCTTCCCTTGCAAAATTATTACAGTCTCGTGGGTTTAATGTAACTATACAAAAACTTGATCCTTATATCAATGTTGATCCTGGAACCTTGAATCCATACGAACATGGAGAATGTTATGTAACTGAAGATGGTGCTGAAACAGATCTTGATCTGGGACATTACGAACGCTTTCTTAATATTCCCACTTCCAAGGCTAATAATGTAACTACCGGCAAAGTATATCAGTCTGTTATAAATAAGGAGAGAAGAGGAGATTATTTGGGGAAAACAGTTCAGGTGATTCCTCATATTACAGATGAAATCAAAAGACGTATAAGGTACCTGGCAGAAAAGAGAGATTTTGATATTGTAATTACCGAGATAGGTGGTACGGTCGGGGACATAGAATCACTTCCATACATTGAATCTGTACGGCAAATGAAATGGGAATTGGGACCTGAAAATTGTCTTGTGATTCACCTTACCCTGGTTCCCTATCTGGCAGCTACAGGTGAGCTGAAAACTAAACCAACTCAACACTCGGTAAAGGTTCTTCAGGAAAATGGAATTCAACCAGATATTCTTGTATTACGTACAGAAAGAGCATTGTCTGATGATTTGAGAAATAAAGTTGCCCTTTTTTGTAATGTGGATCGTCAATCGGTTATTGAATCGATAAATGTTTCTACTATCTATGAGGTTCCAATCAAGATGAAACATGAAAAGCTAGACCTCGTAGCTCTCGCTAAATTAGGTGTTCAGGATAGAGGTAACTCCGACCTTAAACCATGGGAGGTTTTTTTAGAAAAACTGAAATCGCCCAAACATGAGGTACGCATTGGTCTTATAGGAAAATATGTTGAGCTACAGGATGCTTATAAGTCTATTTCTGAATCTTTTATACATGCAGGAGTCATGAATGAATGTAAGGTAATACTTGTCTTTATACATTCAGAGACAATTCAGGATAGCAATGTTGATGAGGTATTGAAGGGTTTACAGGGAATACTGGTTGCTCCGGGATTTGGAAGCAGGGGCCTGGTGGGGAAGATCATTGCAGCGAAATATGCAAGGGAGAAAAATGTTCCCTATTTAGGTATTTGCCTGGGTATGCAATGCGCAGTAATCGAATTTGCAAGGAATGTACTTCAATTCAAAGCTGCTGATTCTACAGAAATGAATCCTGAAACAGCCTACCCGGTAATTGATCTCATGGAGGAGCAAAAAGGCCTAACCAAAATGGGAGGGACCATGCGTTTAGGTGCTTATTCATGTAAGATAGAAGAAGGTAGTAAAAGTTTTGATGCTTACAATAAAACAAGTTTTACAGAAAGACACAGGCACAGATATGAATTTAATAACAAGTTTTTAAATAATTTCGAGGAAAAAGGAATGAAAGCTGTTGGTATTAATCCAGACTCGGAGTTGGTGGAGATTATGGAGATTACTGACCATAAATGGTTTGTAGGTGTTCAATTTCATCCTGAGTACCATAGCACTGTTATTCATCCCCATCCTCTGTTTGTTGCCTTTGTTAAGGCTGCATGTAATATTTAGTGCCTTAAAATCATTTTGAGAATATTATAATTATGGATAGAAACACTATTATTGGAATTTTGCTTATAGGGGTAATCTTTATTGGATATAGTTATTACAACAACAACAAACTTGATAAAGCATATGATAAGGAGATCTCATATGCTGATTCATTGTTTATTGCTGAAGATTATACTCAAGCAATTCTGGCATATCGTAAGGCCCAATCTTTTAAGCCCAGAGAACAATATCCCCAAACTCAGATCTCTGAAATAAATCAGACCATGGGCTTATATGATAACAGCCTTGATGAGAATGCTCAACCCTCAAATAATATTCAGAAGCAAATTGACCCGGTGAATAGCTCTGCGGATGCTTTGCTTGAAGACACTCAGGTTTATAAATCTGATAAAGAAAGGGAAAGCCAATACGGTATTTTTCACAAAGCTTCTGTTGGAGAAGAGAAATTTCTCACCCTTGAAAATGATCTTTTGAAATTGGTTTTCACCAACAAGGGTGGCAAGTTGTATTCCGCGGAATTGAAGAATTTCCAGACCCATGACACCTTGCCTCTCATGTTATTTGAGGGAGATTCTACTGTATTTGGATTTCAGTTTTTCACTTTTGATAACCATCCAATTGAAACAAACAACTTATATTTTACTCCTCAAACTGACCTTCAGACTATGCTTGTTGAAGATCAGCCTTTAAGTTTTACTATGCGTCTGGAAGCCGGAGAAGGGAAATATATTGATTATATATATAGTCTGAAGCCGGACGAATATATGCTCGACTTTGATCTTAAGATTGTAGGGTTACAGGAGAGTCTGGCAAGGAATTTAAATTCTCTGGATTTAGGCTGGGAATTGTATATGCCCCAGCAGGAAAAAGGAAGAGTTAATGAGAATAACTATGCCGGAATTAAGTTTAAGTATTACCAGGACGAGGTTGACGGATCCAGGATCAGGGCAAGTAAGGATGTTGAAGAGTTTGATATAAGCACTAAATTAGAGTGGCTTGCCTATAAAGACCAGTTTTTTTCTACCGTTTTGATATCAGAAGATCCATTTCTGAATGGATGGGTGCAATCTACAAAAACCGAAGAGTCAGAACGATATTTAAGGTTTTTGCAAGCAAAATTGAGTGTGCCATATAAGGGTGATTCAAACGAAGCCTACAAGATGCATTTTTATCTGGGTCCAAATCATTTTAAGACTCTTAAGAAATATGAAATGGATCTTGAAGAACTTGTTTTTCTTGGTAAGAATATAATTCGGATTATTAACGAGTATGTTATTATTCAATTGTTTCATTGGCTGAACAGATTCATTGGTAATTATGGGTTAATTATCCTGGTACTGACTGTTATAATAAAAATGGCTTTGTTTCCTCTCACCTATAAATCCTTTATTTCACAGGCAAAAATGCGTGTTCTGAAGCCACAGGTAGATGAAATAAATGAAAAATTCCCTAAGAAGGAAGATGCAATGAAGAAGCAGCAGGCTACCATGGCTCTTTATAAGAAAGTAGGTGTTAGTCCGGTTGGAGGATGCCTGCCCATGATGTTGCAGATGCCTATCCTTTTTGCCATGTTTCGTTTTTTTCCTACCTCAATTGAACTCAGGCAGGAGAGTTTTCTTTGGGCACATGATTTGTCAACCTATGATTCCATATTAAATCTTCCCTGGGACATTCCCATGTATGGAGATCATGTTAGTTTATTTACCCTTTTGATGACTGTCTCCACAATTTTGACAATGAAAATTAATACTCCGGCTCAAACCGGGGGAGCACAGATGCCGGGTATGAAAGGTATGATGTATATGATGCCTGTTATGTTCATGCTCATTTTAAATAACTTTTCAGCAGGATTGACATATTATTATTTCCTTGCAAATCTTATAACATTTGGTCAAAATATGATATCCAAGCAATTTGTAGATGAGGGAAAAATTCTAAAAGATCTGGAATCAAAAAAGACTAAACCGGTACAAAAGTCTAAATGGCAGCAAAGACTGGAATCTGCTGCAAAACAAAAGGGATATAAACCTTCAAAAAAGAAATAGGGGAGAGTCTTTAGCGCAGAAATTAAATGTATGCCTTTACCGGGTTAAGCTATTGTGGGACATTAGAATCTATAACCAGCTTTTAAGCTTATCATACCAAGGTACTCAAGACTGTTAATCGGATTGGTTCCCAATTCCTGCATTTCCATCCAAAGAGCAAATTCAAAATATAAAAAGATTCATGCAATCCAGGTGACTTAGATAAAAAAATACTTAAATTAATGGCGCCGTTCTAAATTCAATAAGGTCAAATAGATCTTCTTGTCAGGAAATTAAAATACCATTTACAAAAATGATGTAAACGATGAAGAAAATACCTGACCGGACTAAATTTCAACTATTTAAGTGGCTTCTTATAGCTGGCTTAATTATTTCTTCCTGCTCAACACCCGAGAAAGAAAATTTGCTGTCTTATGTTGATCCATTTATAGGTACAGGGGGTCATGGCCACACTTTTCCCGGTGCAGCCTATCCCTTTGGGATGGTTCAATTAAGCCCTGATAATGGAACTTCTGGCTGGGACTGGTGTTCGGGTTACCACTACAGTGATTCTATTATTGCCGGATTTAGCCATCTGCATTTAAGTGGTACAGGAATTGGAGACCTTGCAGATATCTCTGTGCTTCCAGTAAATGAAACTATTTTGCCTGATACTTCCAGTGGTGGATTAGGCTATATGAAAAAATACTGGTCTCGTTTCTCTCACAAAACCGAGACTGCCGAACCTGGCTATTATTCAGTATTCCTGGAAGATCCACAGGTTAAGGTAGAGTTAACTACTTCGCCCAGAACGGGTTTTCATAGGTATATTTTCAGGGAGGTAGAAAATCCTACAATTGTATTTGACCTGGGATTTAGCATCAATTGGGATCAGGCAATAGAAGCTTCTTTGAGGGTTCATGAAGATGGTTTGATTACTGGCTATAGAAGATCTAAAGGCTGGGCTCGTGACCAG
>JAYEGO010000119.1:0-4748 GCA_034659155.1 Bacteroidota bacterium
CGCCGTAAGCATTGAAGTCACTGAAGATGAATGGCTACCTGAAATTGACAGAAGCAGTGATCTCAAAAAAGAGATTTCTATTGATGGTAAAGAAATTATTAAGAAAACTCTGGTGGCAGGAATTGTTGGGATGGGTGGAGCAACCTTCCCTTCTCATGTAAAGATGTCTGTTCCGAAGGGGAAAAAAGCTGAACTTGTAATACTTAATGGTGTGGAATGTGAACCTTTCTTAACCTCCGACCACAGGCTCATGCTGGAGAAGGGTGAAGAAATACTGGTAGGCTTAAGGCTGATTATGAAAGCTTTGGGCGTAACTAAAGGAATGGTTGGAATTGAGAATAATAAAAGAGATGCAATTGATCATTTTAAACAGTTATCAGAACAATATCCTGAAATAGAAGTATTTGCATTAAAAGTAAAGTATCCCCAGGGTGGCGAAAAACAATTGATCAAAGCCCTTACCGGAAGGGAAGTTCCTTCCGGAGGTTTGCCAATTGATGTTGGAGCCGTAGTTCATAATGTAGGTACTGCCTTTGCTGTTTATGAAGCTGTTCAAAAAAACAAACCTCTCATTGAGCGGGTAGTAACTGTTAGTGGCAAGATGGTAAATAGCCCTTCTAACTTTCTTACCCGTATTGGAACATCTGTCAATCTTCTTATAGAAGCTTCCGGTGGAATACCTGAAGGCACAGGAAAAATCATAAATGGAGGACCCATGATGGGTAAAGCGCTGAATTCCGTTGATGTTCCGGTTATGAAAGGAACATCAGGAATACTCCTTATTCCGAATCAGGAAAGCAGTAGAAAAAGGATTGATCCTTGTATCCGGTGCTCTAAATGTATTACCGTATGTCCAATGGGACTTGAGCCATATTTTTTAATGACCCTTACAGAAAAAGAAAAATATGACAAGCTGGAAGATGAAAAAGTAATGGATTGTATTGAATGTGGATCCTGCAGTTATACCTGTCCTGCAAATCGACCATTACTGGACTACATCAGGCTTGGGAAATTCAACCTTGGTCAAATCATCAGAAACAGGAAATAAAATAATAGAGCAATGAATAAGCTGATTACAGTATCCCCCTCTCCCCATATGCACAGTGGCCAATCAACGTCGAAGTTAATGACCCATGTGCTGATTGCTCTGGTTCCGGCATTTGGCGCTTCAGTTTGGCTATTTGGTTGGGGAGCACTAATTGTTACCAGTGTAGCAATCAGTTCCTGTCTCATTTTTGAATTTTTAATTCAAAAGTTTATATTAAAGAAAGAAATAAGTATATCTGATGGTTCTGCTGCAGTTACAGGAGCTCTCCTCGCATTTAGTCTCCCCGCAAGCACTCCTATAGGAATGGTAATGATTGGTAGCCTGGTTGCTATTGGTATTGGAAAGATGAGTTTTGGTGGACTGGGAAACAATCCATTTAATCCGGCACTGGTTGGAAGAGTATTCTTATTTATTTCTTTCCCTGTACAAATGACAAACTGGCCTGTACCCAAAGGATTTGAAACTTCATTAATAGATGCAATCACAGCCCCCACTCCTCTTGAGATAGTAAAAGAAGGTATGCGGATCTCCGAGAACATGAATACAGTGGTTTCAAGTCTTCCATCCAATATGGAAGTTTTCTGTGGTAAAATGGGTGGTTCACTTGGTGAAATAGCTGCCTGCACTATTATTGCCGGTTTTCTGTATCTGCTTATCACCAGGGTTATAAGCTGGCATATTCCTGTGTCTATACTTGCCACAGTTACTGTTTTTACAGGTATTATGTGGCTCATTGACCCAAATGCAAATGCAAACCCTGGCTTTCATCTTCTTTCAGGTGGTTTGCTTCTCGGGGCCATATTCATGGCAACCGATTATGTAACCTCTCCAATGACTCATAAAGGGATGATCATTTTTGGTGTTGGAATAGGATTAATCACAGTCATCATACGTAGGTTTGGAGCATATCCCGAAGGCATACAGTTTGCTATTCTTATTATGAATGCTTTTGTTCCTTTAATTAATTCATATTTAAAACCAAAACGATTCGGAAACGATTAATGATTAATGATTAATGACTAATGAAAGAGAGGGATTTAAAATTAAGAACAAAGAAGTTTGCGCATGATTGTGTGAAAATTGCTATACTTTTTCCTAAGAGTAGTTTAGGGAAACATTTGCAGGGTCAATTAATTCGATGTTCAACATCTGTAGCAGCAAATTACCGGGCAGCTTGTATAGCTCAATCAAAAAAAGGATTTATATCTAAGCTAAGTATTGTAATAGAAGAGTCGGATGAGTCAAATTTCTGGTTAGAATTTGCCAAAGACGAGAACATTTTATCTGAAAATATTTTAATGAATGAATTGACTAATGAATCTAGAGAGCTTACTTCTATTTTCATTTCATCAAGAAAAACAGCTCAAACAAATTCAAACAAATAACTCATTAATCATTATACATTATTCAATAGACATTATTCAATAGACATTAATCATTATTCAATAGACATTAATCATTATTCAATAGACATTCAACAATATGGCTAAAAAAGAATCTACACTGGCAAATATGATCATTGCTTTGGTTGCAGTTACATTTGCTGCTTCTACTTCACTGGGATTTGTATACCAGCTAACTAAAGAACCCATTGCAGCGGCAAAGCTTGCAAAAAAAATGGAAGCCATCCAAAATGTACTTCCCGAGTTTAATAATGAACCAAACATGGAAGTATATAAGATTCCGGTTGATGGAGATACTCTTTATTTTTACCCTGCGAAAGAAGATGGAGGTCTTGTTGGTACAGCTATTGAATCATTTACAAATCAAGGGTTCACAGGAAAAATTAAAATTATGGTCGGCTTTATGCCTGATGGGTCTATCTATGATGTTGCCGTTCTGGAACATAAAGAAACTCCAGGATTAGGAGATAAAATGGAAAGAAAGAAATCTAACTGGGGTCTTCAGTTTAAGGGAAAAGATCCAAAAATATTTAATGTCTCGGTAACAAAAGATGGTGGGGATGTTGATGCTATAACCGCTTCAACCATCAGCT
This sequence comes from Bacteroidota bacterium, assembly GCA_034659155.1. Classification (GTDB taxonomy): domain Bacteria; phylum Bacteroidota; class Bacteroidia; order Bacteroidales; family VadinHA17; genus JAYEGO01. Next base: position 3,045 of record JAYEGO010000119.1, read on the forward strand.
CCAGGGCATTTTGTGATGCATTAAACAGGGCTTACAATACTTATATGGAAGGAGGTGAAAAATGAATAATTTCAAAAATTTTACCAAAGGATTTATCCAGGAAAATCCAGTCTTTGTTTTGTTCCTGGGGCTATGTCCCGTTCTAGGTGTTACAACCAGTGCTATAAATGGAATGGGAATGGGCCTGGCAACTACTTTTGTTTTACTTATGAGCAATATCGTTGTTTCAAGCATTAAAAATTTCATCCCTGACAAAGTCAGGATACCTGCATTTATTGTGATCATTGCTTCCTTTGTAACCATTGTTGAGCTTACCATGCAAGCTTATGTACCAGCACTGTTTGAGGCACTGGGTTTATTTATTCCTCTGATTGTTGTTAATTGTATTGTTCTGGGACGCGCTGAAGCTTTTGCCTCGAAGAATACTTTATTGAGCTCTGCTATTGATGGCTTTGGGATGGGACTTGGATTTACTTTAGCACTGGTTATGCTTGGGGGAATTCGTGAAATTTTAGGTTCCGGATCTATCTTTGGGTATAAATTCATAGAGGGGGACGGAATGCTGATCTTTGTCCTGGCTCCTGGAGCCTTCATTGTTTTAGGATACCTGATCATGTTAATGCAAAAGCTTAAATCAAATTCTGCCTAATTCAATAAATCATGGAATTTATCATCATCATCATTTCGGCAATTTTTGTTAACAATATTGTACTTGCAAAATTCCTGGGTATTTGTCCCTTCATAGGAGTATCAAATAAGGTAGAAACCGCCGCTGGAATGTCGGGGGCTGTAATGTTTGTTATGGTTCTTGCTACTCTTGTTACCTATCTTATCCAAACCTATATCCTGGAACCCCTTGGTATAGTTTTTATGCAAACTATAAGTTTTATTCTTGTAATTGCATTTCTTGTTCAGTTGGTAGAAATTATACTAAAGAAAGTGAGTCCCACATTATTTCAGGCCCTGGGAATCTTCCTGCCACTTATTACCACAAATTGCGCTGTACTGGGAGTTGCCATCTTAACCATGCAAAATGATTACAATCTCCTGGAAGGGGTTGTGTTTGCTGCTGCCAGTGCGCTTGGTTTTGGATTATCTCTTGTTATTTTTTCCAGCATCAGAGAGCAATTGGATCTTGCCGATATTCCAAAAGCTATGAAAGGCGTTCCTATTGCGTTTATTGTGGCGGGTTTATTGGCTATGGCCTTTATGGGATTTGCCGGGATAGTGTAAGCTATCACAAATTCATTTACTAATAGAGATTTTCGAAATATACATTCAGAAAGTCGCTACAACATTGGAAACAGGCCATACTCGTCAGACCACTATTGGTTAGGTCTTCGAGTAAAAAAGATAAGCCTGTCTATCGGCCTTACCCATGAGTGGTCAGACGAGTAAATATTTAAGCAATACTCCTGTTTATGTGCGGCAAAGAGCCAAAAACATAGTTATTTAGAAAAGTGGCGAAAACAGGGATCATTAAAAAAAGATGTATGGCAGAAAAATAGCTTACACTTGAATTATGCCTGAAAGGCATAAACGTATTAGCATAGGGTGATAAGCCCTATGGACTAAACAGGAACAAATGTTTTAGGACTGAAGGTCCGACAGGTAATAAATATTTAACACGATAATTTACAGATTTACCAGTAAAATATACATATCGGACTTTCAGCCCTACTTTTGTTATATTTACAAAACCAT
>JAYEGO010000120.1:0-4734 GCA_034659155.1 Bacteroidota bacterium
TGGTATCAAACAATCCTTTCCCCAGGGCTTTTATCCTGTCCGGAATCCGGTTTTTTTGAAGCTTTAACCAGGCAGGATAAGCTATACTTAGGGTGGCTCCATGTGGAGTATCGTAAAGGAATGACAGCTGATGCCCAATTGCATGAACTCCCCAGTCGCCTCCTTGTTTTCCATAATTTGTTAAGCCATTCAGAGCCAGGGTTGCATCCAGCATAATATTTGCCCTTAAGTCATAATTTTGGAGATCCTGGAGTAATTTAGGCCCCCAGTAAAATGCATCCTTAATAATGGAAAAAATAATTCTGTCTGTTATGCTTGGTTCCCCCTTTCCAAAAAAAGCCTCCAGTGAATGAGCAATCAGGTCAACTATTCCATATGCTGTATAATCGAAAGGAACTGAAATAGTAAACTGGGGGTCCAGAAAGGAATGCTTTGGAAAATTAAGTTCGTGAACAAAACCTAGTTTTTCACCAGTTTCAGGGTTTTGAATAACTGCTGCACCATTCATTTCTGTACCTGTGGCTGCAAGTGTAAGTACATTGATCAGGGGGACGGAAGCTTCTGGCCTGGCACGCCATTTCATAAAATTCCATGCACTGGTATCAGAAGCAATGCACAATCCGATTATCTTGGCTGAGTCAATTACACTGCCACCTCCCAGGGCAACCATTACATCAACCTTATTTTTTTTCCCAAGGGCAGCCGCTTTTTCAACATCCTCTATAACAGGATTTGGCCTTATTCCACTATACTCGGTGATTTTTAGGCCGGCATCTTTTAGTTGTTTTACAATTTTGTTGTAATAACCGTATTTTTTTACCGATCCCTGGCCATAAATCAGAAATACATTTTTCCCATATTCCTTGACAACATCTCCAAGCTTATCCGTTACATTTTTTCCAAAATGCAGACGGGTGGGATTATAGGCAGTAAAATTTTCCATACATTATATTTTATGATAATTATTGTAAAAGCTTTCAGTATTCTAAAAAAAAATTAGCCAATGACCAATCCTCCGGAATTATCTTTGCTTGATCCGGTCACTGATGAAAGACAGTTATTTTCATTCTGAAGCCTCAAGACCCCTAGAAGTGCAAATATCAGGGCTTCTTTATAATCAATGATTTTCTTATCTGGCACAATTACCTGATGTTTGGTTCCGGACTGTATTCTTTCCATCAGGAAGCTGTTGTGAGCACCTCCTCCAGTTGCTAGCAACTTCCCTTTTTCCTTAAAAGCAATTGTTTTTGCTATCTGTATGGCAATATGTTCGTAAACAGTACGAAGTTTGTCTATGTCTGAAATGGTAGATTGTTCCAGGACAGGAATAAATTCACTTTCCATCCATTCTCTTCCCAGGGACTTTGGAGGTGGCAATTGATAGTAGGGAAGGAGGTTTAGCTTCTTCAACAGATCCTGGTTGACACTTCCATTTCTTCCTGTTTTACCATTTTTATCAAATTCTTCCCCCATCTTATTCATAAGGTAATTGAGCCCTAGATTAGCAGGGGAAGCGTCAAAAGCGTATGTTTTTTCGTTGGTAAAGTATGTAATGTTTGAAAAACCTCCAAGATTCAGGCAAAAATCATATTCTGCGAATAATAAGCGGTCACCTACCGGTACCAGGGGGGCACCTTGCCCTCCAAGGGCAACATCAAGAGAACGGAAATCGGAAATAGTTTTTATACCCGTTTCTGCATATATAGAATTCGGATCACCAATCTGCCATGTGAGTTTTTTATCGGGTTGGTGAAAAACTGTGTGTCCGTGCGAGGCAATTAAATCAATTTCAGCAGTTCGGCCTCCGAGAAAATCAAGTACTTTTCTTCCAATATATTCTCCATATTCCTTGTGGAGTAGTGCGAAGGAATATGCATTCAGATTTTGAGCTTCTGCCAGTTTACTTTTCCAGTTCTCTGAGTATTTATAGGTTTCAGCCCTGTTAATCTGAAAGTTCCAGCCTTCCGGTTTACGGGTAAAGCTACAATCTGCAATGTCCAGGCCATCCAATGAAGTTCCTGACATTAAACCCAGTGCCCTGAATGCTTTTTTCATAATAGACAAAAATGCTTGAATTATAAAGAACCTTGAAGGTACTAAGAATCCATATATTTTAGACGAAAAGCAGGTTCATTTTTAAACTTCTAAGTTAAATGAAGCTTCTGTTCGTTGTTCAGGAAGGATTATTCTCAAGTTCCGCTTCTCTCAATGTAGATATTATTGATTTTATCCTTTTTACATCCGTAACCGATCTTTCGTATTCGGGTATCTCAGGTATCCCTCCCATGAAAACCTTAGGGTTTCTGTATTTCATAGCACTTTTTATAATGCTTGCCCCGGTAAGATGATATTCACTTGCCCCAGTAATGTTAATCATATCTTTTATATTGTCCCTATTAATACCGGCACCTGGCATAATTCTTATCCTGCCTTTTGCTCTTTCAATAAGTGTTGTGATCAGCAATGCACCGGTTGGAGCCTCATTCATCATGCCTGAAGTAAGAATAATGTTTGCTCCGGTTTGAATAACGTCTTCCATGGCTTTGTAAGGATCCCTCGTCATATCAAACGCCCTGTGAAAAGTAACAGTCATAGGTTTTGCCAGTTCAACAAGCTCCTTTGTACGACTGATATCAACAGTCCCGTCTTCATTCAATATCCCGAATACCACACCATCTGCCTTCAATTTTTTGGCTACTTCTATTTCCCGTTTCATGATTTCAAATTCAAGTTCGGAATATAGGAAATCACCACCACGGGGACGAATCATTACATGGATCTTCAAATCCAGGTATTTCCTGGCCAATTCAATTACAGCCGCACTGGGAGTAGTCCCCCCTTCATATAGGTTTGTACAAAGCTCTATTCTGCACGCTCCTCCTTCCTGAGCAGCAAGTGCCGATTCAATTGAATCTACACATACTTCCAGAGTGTAATTTTTTGCCATATTAATTATATTCTATGATTTGGAATGCCAAAATTATTATTTTATTTATAATTGTAGTCAATCTAAAAGACAAATTTATTATGAAACCAACATTACTTATTCTGGCAGCTGGTCTTGGTAGTCGTTATGGGGGCTTAAAACAAATGGATCCAATAGGACCTTCAGGGGAAGCCATTATGGATTATTCTATTTTTGATGCCATAAAAGCTGGTTTTGGGAAAATTGTGTTTGTAATAAGAAGAGATATTGAGGCTGATTTTAAGGAATTATTTCTGGATAAATTGTTTCCTTTTGTTGCAGTGGATTATGTATTTCAGGATTTGGATATGCTTCCAGACGGAATACCAATGCCTGAAAACAGAAAGAAACCATGGGGTACGGGTCATGCCATGCTGGTTGCAGAAGAGAAAATAGAAGGCCCTTTTGCAGTGATCAATGCCGATGATTATTACGGACCATTATCATATAAGGTAATGGCAGATTTTCTTAATAATAATAGTGAAAAAGAAAATTTATTCTCAATGGTGGGCTTCCAGCTTGATAAAACATTATCAGAGTTTGGTCATGTAGCCAGAGGTGTTTGTGAAACCAATAACAAGCAGTTTCTTGTTTCTATTGAGGAGAGATTGAATATTACAAAAGGCAGCCAGGGTATTTATTATTTAAATGAGTCAGATGAACAAGTTCCTTTGACCGGAAAGGAAACTGTGTCTATGAATTTCTGGGGTTTCCGGCAAAATGTATTTAAGTATTTGAATGAATACTTTCGTGATTTTATGGAAGAGTTTGGCAGCCGTCCTAAAAAAGAATTTTTCATTCCCCTGGCAGTTACCAGGCTTATAGAGAGTCAGAAGGCTGGTTTTCAGGTGCTTCAGAGTGGCGAATCATGGTTTGGGGTAACCTATAAGGATGATAAGCCCAGGGTGATAAAGGAAGTTCTGACCAGGGTGGACAAAGGGATTTATCCGAAAAAATTGTGGAGTTAATGAGTGTGAGTGTGAATGCGGATAAGTCCTATATTATGCAATGCAGTACCCAAATTAAGAGGATAGCAATAACCCTGAAAGGCATACGCGTCAACTTAAGAACCACCTCCCCCTGGCGAACTTATACTTAACTCCCTATTTATAATAAGGAAAAACAGGAGATTTGCTTTATCAAATTGATTAATTCATTCGCCAGGGTACTCCTCCTTGAAAAAATAAGGAGGAGAAACTAAGAATTTACTAAGCATAAAGGAAGATGAAAAATTCCCCTCCTGGCCAGGAGGGGTGGCCTGAGTATCCGAGGGACGGGGTGGTTGGAAGCATGGTGCTTATTATTTGAATCCTATTCATTCCAGCTTAGTGTATCTGCTTCAATTTCCAGGGCAGTGAAAATTGAAATGAGCGAAGAAATGGGATTGCCAATAGTTATTATATCTAGCAAGTTCCTTATTTCAAGTTCAGGATGCCAGTAAATATTTACCAGAAAAAATTCATAACAAATTTGCTCTGGTTGTTTTTTTGATCAGAAACTGTAAGAATGAGTTCATGGTTTTTTCCTTTTCCAATTCTGTCTTCATCCAATATGTAAAACAAACTATCGTTTTTAGGATCATATTCGAATAATATCCATTCACCATCTATCCTTCCTTCATATTCAGAAACCCCGGAAAAATCATCTTTAACTTTAAATTGAAGTTTCTTTTTATTTGACAGGTCCTGGCCTGGTATAAAATTGTGAGGCAAAATATCGGGAGCAATAGTATCTATGCTTACGAAATATTTTCCAAATGCCCTGGTACT
>JAYEGO010000121.1:0-4731 GCA_034659155.1 Bacteroidota bacterium
GTAGGCTTGTGTACTTTCTCCTTATCAGGATTGATTTGTAGTGTAAGACCACTTTCATCTCTTACAAATTCCAGGCATTCTTCAAAGAGTTCCAATATCTCATCGTTGCTAAGACTTTCATCAAGCAAAGTAAAATCCAAATCCTCCGAAAAACGATAATCTTTAAAGTAATTCTTTTTAAGAACGGTTCCTCCTTTAAATGCCAGATTCTCCAGTAGTTTCTCATGTTGTGAAATACCATACAGCACCCACGTAATAACAAAATCCTTTTCAATTACGTTTGCCCCAATATTGTTCCTTCTGGCAATTTTGTCTATTTCTCCTGATGTAATCATATTTAACTAAATGGTGCTTGTTTAATAGTATTTATATCAACATTGATGAATACCCTCCACCGGCTTGTAGTTTTTCCTCGTTTTGGGTGAATCGGATCAAGGGCTACATACGATGCCGATTTCATCTGTTGTAAATCTTCAATTATTGGGAAATCAATCTCATAAAGTTCCAGGATAAACCCCAGTCTCTTTATTACCGCCTGGCTGCCCAGTTGTTTAATGTAGTAAATAAGTTTATCGGGTTTGATCTTGTCTTTTGCAAGATATATGGCTTTCGCTACTTCAACAATTCCAAAGGCGTAATCCGGTTTATATAGGCAGTCAATAATAGTTTTTTCAAGGTCGCTATATAGAACCGGAAATGAACGGTTCAGTGCTTCTGTCCAAACTTTCTTATTGCCAATAAATTGTTTTTTGGTATGGTAGATGAACTGAAACTGAACCCCACGAATCTTCTGAACTGCTGGCTTCATCCTTTTATCGCTTACTACTTGCTCCTGGATGGAAGGCTGAGTAGTAAAACCGTGCATTTTCAACGCACTGAAATATCCAATGTAATAATTGGCATCTCCTATCAGTTTGGAGCCAACCAATCCCCAGTTAGGAAAAAAATCATTGGCCGGTGTATCATAAGGAACTTGTACATACAATCCCGACTTCAATCGCATAACCAATTCCCTTTCAGTCATTTCCCGAAGTAATTTCTTCGTATAGGACTTTGAAGAGTCTTTTAAAAACTCATTTACATCTTTAACCGTGAAGAACTCTTTACCTTCTTCGGTTAAATACTTCAAAAGTTGTGCTGCTTTATCCGTAATAACTTTATACTTCATGTGTAAAAAGGCTAGTTAATTGGTATCCTTACCAGACATCCAATATCGCAAAATAGAGAAACTTTACGGATTTACCAAATAATATGTATGTTTTATGAGAAATAAAGACACTAAATTAGTATCCTAACAAGACACAAAAAGTGAATTTAGCATGAGTTAGCAACTGTGCCTTTAAAATAGCCAAATAACTGATAATAAGCTACCTGACTGTTTTTGAGGTCGATAGCAGGTTAGCTTCGCTGATCCGGTGATGGGGGCTCATCAACCAATCCTCCTGGGCCTGTGGCAGGAATTTAAGACCTGTTGCTTGTTTCAATTTCGGAGTACTCTTTCTTTGCTGATGCAAAGAATTCGTGATCCGAAGTGGGAGTCCCTTCAACACTATCCCCTTACACTGCTTTCAGCAGTGCTGGTTATTTTCTTTTCCTGAACTCTCTCAAGCAAGCTTGGCTCTTTCAGGAAAAGAAAATCCCCAATCGCTTTGCGAAAGGGGATTTTGTTGAGGTCGGTAGCGGATTCGAACCGCTGTAACTGGTTTTGCAGACCAGCGCCTAGCCACTCGGCAAACCGACCATTATTCAATACTTCAAAGTCAAATCCCCTGCGGATTGCCTCACATACGTTCGGCGAGCTCGCTCCTTCCAGGAACTCGGTTCGAACCGCTGTAACTGCCTGCCTGCCGGCAGACTGGGTTTTGCAGACCAGCGCCCCTGCCTGCCGGCAGGCAGGTAGCCACTCGGCAAACCGACCATTTGTTTTTACTTTCCTTCCCGGCATATTTTTCACCTATTATGGTGAAGCCACTTTTATCCTCCGAAGTTCGGGTAATCCTGAACGTAGGAGGGCGGCAAACCGACCCTGAAAAGGACTGCAAAGATATGAAAAAATTGTAAAATTTTGTCCTTACTTTTTATGTAAAGGAATTAAGGATGAAATTGGAATGATGGAATGATGGAAGAATGGAAAGACCAAACCAGGAAACAAATAATCGCACATTTATTCTGGCTTCGACTCCCCAACTCCCGGACTTGTAAATGCCAATTCTTGGTTCTTGGATTTTGATTCTTTCCTAAACCCCTAAACCTCTAAACCTTCTAAACTCTCTAAACTCTTTTTATTCCCTCATAATCTATTACCCACACCAATCCATCTCCATAGCTGCCTTCTTCCACTTCAGCTTTAATTTTCATCATTATTCGGTATGGACTTTCACGAGTGAATAAATTATATAGCACGGCAGGGATATTTCCTCAGGGATCATTAAAGTAGATATGAACCACTTCCATACTCCCACCTTCTAAAGGCTTTAAAATCCACTTACCCTGCCTCAATATCAACCGTAAATATTCTTCTTCTTCCTGATTATATTCCGTCTTTTTCTTTTTTCCATTCACTGCCAGCCGGAACCCCAATAAATGCGGTGAATAAAAATAAAAGAAACAAGATGAAAGCAGAATTCCTCATAGATAGCAAAAAAACACTCATTAGAAATTTTAAATATCCTACCTCCGTGATTGATTACTTTGCAGTTACACAGTCATTTAGAAGCTGATTGGGTGGCTCCTGTACTTCCACTCCATTAGTGAAATTAAGATATAAATGAATTTTAATATGAAAAATAAGACACAAAATATTTTGTGGTTCTATTGATTACTTATATTTTGCGCCAACTTTAACCAAAACTATGATTTTATGAAAAAATTAACCACAGCCCTGATAGCAATAATGCTACTGGCTCCTTTTGCATTTTCCGGGGGTATTGTTACAAATACCAATCAAAGTGCGGCCTATGGACGATATTTTTCCAGGTATTCAACTATTGAAATAGATGCTGTTTATTTCAACCCTGCCGGATTGACAAAAATGAATGATGGTTTTCATTTTTCTCTGAATAATCAAAGTATTTTCCAGACATGGACTATCAACAATGATTATGCTCTGCTTAACAGCGATGAGTTTATTGGAACAGTTGCAGCTCCGATCTTTCCTAGTGTTTATGGTTCTTACAAGACAGGAAAACTAGCAATTTCAATCGGATTCAATCCAATTGGAGGTGGAGGAAGTGCCTTATTTGAAGCAGGCATACCTTCTGTAGAATTAGGAATTGCCTCCCTTCCTGCAGCTATGGCTGCTTTGGGTGCTACCGGTGATTATTCTTATAGCTCTTCATTAGAAGGCTCATCAGTCTATTTTGGTTTGCAGGCTGGTCTGACTTATGAAATTAATGATATGATCTCGGTATATGGTGGTGCAAGATATGTAATGGCGAATAACTCATATGTAGGTTCTATTACTGATGTATCTCTTGCAACTATATCAGATCCTTTAACATATACTTCTGTTACTGCTAATGCAGATGCATTTCAGGGTGGGAGTGATGGAATGGAAGCCATAATGACGGCTTCTCCTGTTACTGCAACTTTAACTTTTGCCGAATTAGAAGGCTTATATATTATTGATGCCACACAGAGAGCTACTATGGAAGGAGGCCTTCGTGCTTTAGGAATTCCACAAGCACAAATTGATGATATGGAATTGCAACAATCTCAAGTTGTTTATGAAACTACAGCAACCAGTATGTATACTGCAGCCGGAGCGCTTGCAGATCAAAAACTGGATACTAAACAAACAGGTTCGGGATTTACTCCAATAGTTGGTGTTAACCTTTCTTTTATGGAAGGCAAATTAAATGTTGGACTTAAATATGAATTCATAACCAAGCTTGTATTAACAAATGAAACCATATTTGATATAGTAACTGATGCTGAAGGGAACACGATGTTTCCTGATGGTGCTGAAGTTAATGCAGATATGCCGGCCCTTCTTTCCGGAGGTGCTACTTTTAATGTAACAGATGCTCTTCAGGTAGCCGGAGGTTTTGAGTACTATTTTGATCAAAATGTAAATTGGGATGGAAGAGAAGAATTTATTGAAGCCAATTTGTATAATTTTAACTTTTCTGCACAGTATGATATTTCTGAGAAGTTCCTGATTAGTGCCGGATATTCATATAACAAAACAGGAGTTACTGATGATTATCAGGATGACCTTAGCTTTTCACTTTCTTCCTCATCTATTGGATTTGGTGGTGCATGGAATATCAAGGAAAACATTCAGCTGAATCTTGGTTATACAATGGTTTTATATGTGGATGATGAAGTTCCTGTTACAGGATATACTACTACTTATGCAAAAGAAACAAAGTTGTTTGCTTATGGTATAAATTTCAGTTTTTAATAAACCCTGACTATTATATAATTTCAAGGGCTGTCCATCAGGGCAGCCCTTTTTCGTGAAACTCAAATTTCAAAGGGAATTTCAGGAGTAAATCAAGTTAATTTGCTTCATTTTATTTTCACAGGGCAAGATTGCATTCATTACTAATCAGAACCACCTCCCACTTGCTGCGCAAGCGTACTCCCCCCTGGCAGGGAGAGAGCTGTGTGATGATTTGGATTAGACCCTACTAAATTAATAACTACACCTGTATAAATTGAAATTCCATTTCTACAAGATCCTGCATCTCTTCTCCTGCTTCACGCATATCATCATCTTCCTCATCA
>JAYEGO010000122.1:0-4719 GCA_034659155.1 Bacteroidota bacterium
CTGTTTACTGAGATAACTCCATCCATAGCCTCTATCATCTCAGTGATCTGAAGAACATGTTCAAGGGTTTCAGTCTGGAAAATATCATCCGATTCCAGGATCACCATGCCTATCATATTGCTTCCAAACTGTGTTGCCACTCTTTTAAGCAGGGCAGCATCAGGATCGTCGTCGGGCAGTGAACTGATCACATCAGAGTTGATCTGCATTTTTGTGATCTGATATCCCGTAAACCCGGTGAATATCAATACAACTGTAATAATTATCCAGCGATATCTGAGTATGAATTTGGCCAGTTTATTCATAATTTTTACATCATTCCCTTTAGCGCGGAATTGCCTGTAAATGTCGTGATTTTTTACCACTCAACATAAACAAGGTGGCTATATTATGTCTTTATTTATTAGTTTGAATCGGTTTTTACGAAGAAAGCTACTTTTTCATGACTTCGACACTGGGTCACCCAAAATTGAATAGTTGAGCTAAATTCTGTTGTTCTTCAGAGATTAGCATGACGTGAGACACCTCACCATTGCTAGTTTGTGCCTTTACTTGGTATATGGTTTTAGCAATTTCGATGGCCTTTTCGGGGCTTAGGGATGATTGTTTTTCTTTGAGTTGACGTTCTAACTCTTTATAGATTTTGTATGCAACAAACGAGATGCAAATATGGGACTCAATTCTGTGTCGTAACCTATGATATATAGGCCTTATCCTGAGGTCTGTTTTGTTTATCCGGAAAGCTTTTTCAATTAGCCATAGGTGTCCGTAGTTTTCGATTATCTCATCCTTTGTCAACTTAGCATTAGTGAGGTATCCTTTTAACCCATCCCATGCTCCATCCGCTTCAAATCGAGAATAATCTATTTCGATTTTCATATCTCCTTCCATTTTGAGGTATTTGTTGTATCCCCGATTATTGATATTGGATTTAGTTAATCTTCCGGCATTTATTCGTTTCTCGAGCTTTTTGAGCCCCTTTTCACGGTTTATTCGGTCTTTCTTTGCCCTGTTATCAGAATAAGTAATGATTAATCTTAGATTACCTTTCTTAATAACTGCACTCTCCCCGTTATTTAGTTTTAAGGAAAGTATTTTGCGCTTAACATCATGTTTTTCGTTCTTTATCCTTGCACCAAGGATAAACTCATAGTCCCCGGCTTGAAGATCTATAATATTGGTATTGGACAGAAGACCTGAGTCAGCAATAATGATCATCTGTTCCAGGTTATACTTTTCTTTGAAAGAATCCAGAACAGGAAGCATGGTGTGTCCTTCAAACTTGTTACCTTCAAAAACATCATATGCTAGCGGATAACCACTCCTGCTTACCAACAATCCTAATACTATCTGGGGGTTCTGATGCTTACCTTCTTTTGAAAAACCTGTTTTCCGGAGATCGTCTTCATGGTCAATCTCAAAATAGAGAGTGGTTACATCATAAAATACAACACTTATCTGCCCTCCAAGGATCTTTCTGGTATGCTCGTAGCTAATCTGATGAACAAGTTCCTTTCGTGCAGAATGAAACTTATCCATGTACCGATATATTTGCTGAACTGGATAGTCTATGTCATAATACTTGTCCAGATAATCACTTGTCCTTAATTTGCTTACAGGACAAACCAAACGGGATAAAACAAGTTTCCGGAAAATATCATCATTAACCACAGAAAATCCAATATCGTCAAAGATCTTTCCCAGTAAAAACTGTGTACCAACCTCAGTATGTGAGCTGATGTTCTGAAAAGCAGACTTTAGTAAGCTCGACTCATTTGAAAAATCAATTGCCTGCTGGCCACCAAAGGTGGCGATAAATTGATGTCCTTTTTCTACAAGACTTTCTATCTCCTGCTCATCGATTGAGCTTCCAATGGTGTTTATCAACTTTGACTTGCCACTTATCTTGGCTATGACCTGGACGCTAATAACTCCACTTCTATTTACCTTCTTGCGGACAAACATGAGATAAAGGTAAATAAATGACCCTGGGTCACCCAAATTACGCCCCCCAAAATACGTATAGATCTGATATGCTTGTACTTAAAAAATCAGGAGTGAAAATGTGTCGAAGTCAGGAGAAGGATGGTATTACTATTTACTTTAAGGTAACACCCAATCCGTTTACCAGCTCAACGACCATACAATTCAGTCTCTATCAGGATACCTACGTTTCAGTGGACCTGTATAACTACACGGGAGTGAAGCTTAAATCAATATATAATGGCAATGTATCCGCGAGAGAAGATGTTGGGCTACATCTGTCGCCTGATGCATCAATGGGAACAGGGATGTACTTTCTTGTTCTGAGGACAAATCATGGTATTGAGACCAGGCGTATTATTCTGACAAGATAGTATTGCTTGTGTTTAGTTGTTATTAATGAAAGAGGGCGCCACAAATTGCTGAGGCGCTCTCTTTCCTGTCTTCGCCAATGCAACACCTAGAGATTCTCAGCAATTAATTTAGTTAACAGTTGTTGTTCTTCATCCATGTTAAGTAGGATATTTTTCTTTGTTTTGGACTCTGGCATTATTACCTGTAGTTGATACATTGTTTGTGTAAGTTCAGCAGCTCTTTTTACGGAAAATTGTACATGATCCTTATTTAAAAGCCTTTCAAGTTCTTTGTAAATTGCATAAGCTGTAAATGATATGCAAATATGTGCTTCAATCCGGTTTCTTAGATAATGATAGATAGGCCGTATTTTTAAATCTGTTTTAGACATCCTGAAAGCCCTTTCAATATGCCAGAGGTTATTGTAATTCTCTATAATCTTTTTTACCCCTAGTCGTGTATTGGTAATGTAGCCTTTTAAGCCATCCCAGGCGACATCACTTTTAAATTTTTCATAATCGATCTCAATATTTATTTCACCTTCCAATTTTAAGTATCTGTTGTAGCCTCTGTTATTAATACTTGATTTGGTTAATTTGCCAGAGGTGATACGTTTTTCTAATCGGCTCAGCCCCCTTGTTCGGTTGTGTACATCTTTCTTGGCCCGTTTATCGGTGTGGCTGATAATTAGCCTTTGTCCAGAAGCCTTTACTATTATTTTATGTTCACCATCTTTTAATTTGGCTTCAAGGATCTGTTCCTTTATAGTAACACTTTCATTTTTTATCCTTGCTCCCAAAATATACTGATACCCATTTTCTTTCAACTGTTTTAGATTTTCAGTTGATAGTAAACCAGCATCTGCTACAACAATTGGTTTTGACAAATTAAATTTCTTACTTATTTTTTCTAGTACTGGGATTAAAGTATGACCCTCATAAATGTTTCCTTCAAATATCTCGTACCCTATTGCATAACCACCTAAACCAACCAATAGACCAAGAAAAATTTGGGGATGTTGGTGTTTGCCATCTTTTGAGAAGCCTGTTTTACGGAGATCATCTTCATCTGACGACTCAAAATACAATGTGGTCATATCGTAAAAAACAACACTTAATTTGTTATTCAATAGTTTCCTGGTATGCTTAAAAGATATTTGTTCAACTTGGTCTTTAAGGCTGTTGTTCAGTTTGTCCAAGAAACGGTAAATAGTGCTTGCCGTGACGTTAATACCCTGATAACGTAATAAATAATCCACAGTCTTTAATTTGCTTAAAGGAAAAGAAAGTCTGGCTATGACCAAATGCCGGAACAGATCTTCCTTTACTTCATTAAACCCAATAGAATCATAGATTCTTCCAAAAATTAATTCCGGACCGATGACTTGGACATTTGAATTCTTTAGCGTTTTTAAAAAACTTTCTATCTGAGCATCTTCTTGGGAAACAAACAGAGTTGTTTGTTGAAGCAACTTATTTAGTTCATGCTTTGCCTGATAGAGAAGTAAATTTATTCCTTCTTCTGTTTTACTGCTTCCCAAAGTTTTGACCACCTTATATTTTTGTGATTCTTTTGAAATGATTTGAACACTGATACTTCCACTTCTGTTCTTTAATTTTCTTATAAACATTCAGCAAATATACAATGCAACACCCGGAAAGAAAAAACAACGCCTGAATATCAGCAGATTAAGGCCAATTATTTAGGGGGTGGCGAAGACAGGAGAAAGAGAGCAAACATATAATGGAAATTGTACAGAATACTTATATCTCTTTTAAGGCTCTTGGTAAAGACATAGAACAGCGGCAAGTGTTTACTTACCATATTGATAAAATAACAGGTAACTTCATATACCATGATAGTTATATGAGGCAAGGGGAACATGAAATGGCTGGCATAATGAAAGTAATTGGAGATTCGATTTATATAAACGATACAATTAATGGAGAATTGAAGATTACTTACCTGCCAGAGGGAACAATACTGCCAAATACCATTTATTATTCTTACATGCTTGATGACCTGGGAATTAATAATAAGGATTCAGCAACATACCATGTGTTTGATGTAAGGTCGGGAGAAGTCAAGAATGTTATATGTAAGAGATTGGGAAGGGAAAAACTGGAGCTTAAAGAGGAAGAATATGAATCTCTTATTGTTGGCGAAACCGATTCTGAGACAGGGATGGAAGTGAAATACTGGATAGATGTGAATTCTGGATTACGACTTAAAATGGAGTCAAAGACAGGTATTAGCATGTACCTGTGCGATATATCAGTAAAGGAGAAATTAGGAGTAGGGAACTGGGATGAGAATATATTTATCAAAACCAATAAATACATACAAAACATAAGGGCAATAGCATCGATGGAGGTTGAGGCT
>JAYEGO010000123.1:0-4685 GCA_034659155.1 Bacteroidota bacterium
ATTTTTAAGCGTATCATGTGGTACTCTTTTGACAAAAAATCAAGCCTGAATCAATTCCCTGTTAGTGTAGACAGAGTTTTTAAGATTATTGAAGAAAACAAAAAAGGGAATAAACCGGAACTCATTCTCAGCCAAACCGGGAAGGAAAATAAAGATGAGCCCGAATTCCAAAATGTGGTTGGCCAGGAAAGTCTTACACGGTTTGATAACAAAGGGAAGAGAGACAAAAGATCAAAAAGGAATAAAAGGCATAGAAGGTAAATATAATATACATGTTCCCTTTTCCCGGAAAAACACAAATGAAGAAAACAACAGCACTCCTCAGGGCATTCACTTTTTTGATGCAGGCATTTATGATTATCGGCCTGATAAGCTGTGACACGAATCGCATTTTTGAAGAGAATTACGAAATTGAAAATCAGGTATGGAATCTTGATCAGTCAATTGAATTTACACCTGTTATTCCTGATACTTTAGCGGTGAGTAATGTATATCTGAATATTCGAAACACAGATGAATATTCCTACAGAAACCTTTTTCTTTTCATTACAACAACAGCTCCTACAGGGTATTGGATTATTGATACTGTAGAAATAGTAATGGCAGATAAGAGGGGGAAATGGACAGGAAGTGGGTTTGGTGGAGTTTTCTTTAATCAGGAATTATTTAAAGCAAATGTCCGGTTCCCTTATCCTGGCAGTTACTCTTTTAAAATTGAACATGGCATGAGAGTGGAGGACTTAAAAGGGATCAGGGATGTTGGTTTGCGAATTGAAATCCAAGAGTAAGTTTCAGTGGGAAAAGATAAGCTTAAAAAGTGGGCTGAAATAGAATCATTTCGGCATGTAATTCAACCAGGTTTTGATGAGATATTCAGAAAGGATTACATTCTGAAGGGAAATTGGAGTAAGAATCAATTTCAAAATCAAAACCCCATTGTTCTTGAACTTGGCTGCGGGAAAGGAGAATATACTATTGGACTTGCAAGAAACTTCCCAGATAAAAATTTTATCGGAGTGGACATTAAAGGGGCCCGAATATGGCGTGGTGCAAAAACGGCAAAGGAAGAAGGTTTATTAAATGTATGTTTTTTACGAACCAGGATTGAGTTCATAGAATCTTTTTTTGATAAGAATGAGATAGAAGAGATCTGGCTTACCTTTCCCGATCCTCAATTAAAAAAGAACAGAATAAAAAAAAGACTTTCCGGGGCCCTGTTTCTAAATTCTTATCGGTCTTTTCTAAAGCAGGATGGTTCGATCCATTTAAAAACTGATAATCAGGAACTATACCATTATTCCCTGGCATTGTTGGAGATGAATAAATTACCGGTGCTAAATGCAACTTCTGATCTGTATTCAGGTGTTTTACCCAACGAATTTCTTTCTACTAAAACCTATTATGAAGAAAAATTCTTGAGCCAGGGTATTAAAATTACTTACCTTCAGTTTCAACTAACCGGGAACAAGAAAATTAAAGAACTGGGAATTTAGAATTTATCATGAGTGATAGTTTTTTTCAACAGGTATATGAGGTCGTTAAAAAGATTCCTTATGGTAAAGTTACCAGTTATGGAGCCATTGCACGATATCTTGGCACCGGTCAGTCAGCTCGTGTTATTGGATGGGCAATGAATTCTAGTTTTTCAGAGGAGGAGTTTGTGCCTGCTCACAGGGTTGTAAACAGGGAGGGTGTCCTGACAGGAAAACTTCATTTTGGAACAACCGGAATTATGGCCCAGCTTCTGATTAATGAGGGAATAAAGGTAGAAGATGATAGGATAGTAGACTTTGAGTCCTGTTTCTGGGATCCCAATAAGGAGCTTTAGAGCACCCAAATCAAATAAAATAGTATTATATTTGTGCCTTAATTTAAACTAATTAAAGTTAAGATAAATAATGGCATATACTAATTCAGAAATTCTGGAGGCATTAAAAGGAGTAAAACATCCTGAAAAAAACGCAGATTTAGTCTCCTTAAACATGATTGAAGATGTTCAAATTAATGGAGAAAAAATCAGTTTTGTCTTGGTTTTTCCCGGGGCTAATGATCCCTTTGTGAATTCTCTTAAAAAGGCATGTGTGCAGGCTATCAAGAAGCACCTGGGAGAATCGGTTCAGGTGGAAGGAAATATTGAACACAAATTTGCGACAGTAAAAAAGGAAAGAGAGATTTTACCCGGAGTTAAAAATATAATTGCTGTAGCCTCTGGAAAAGGTGGGGTTGGGAAATCAACAGTTGCCTCCAACCTGGCAGTTTCCATAGCTAAACTTGGCTATAAAGTAGGCTTGATTGATGCCGATATTTTTGGACCATCAATGCCTAAAATGTTTGGAGTGGAGAGTGAAAGACCAATAGTTAAAAAGGTAGATGGAATTGATATGATCACTCCCGTAGAAAAGTATGAAGTGAAAATGCTTTCCATTGGGTTTTTTGTTAATCCCGATGATGCCTTGATCTGGAGGGGCCCAATGGCTACTAATGCTTTGAAACAACTGATTAACCAGGGAGATTGGGGAGAATTGGATTATTTGCTTATTGACCTGCCTCCGGGGACCAGTGATATTCATCTTACAATGGTGCAGGAAGTTCCTGTAACCGGGGCAATAATAGTAAGCACTCCCCAGGATGTAGCTCTGGCAGATGTGGTAAAAGGAATATCTATGTTTAAAGGAGATGGTATTAATGTACCGGTACTTGGCTTGATTGAGAATATGGCCTGGTTTACTCCGGAAGAATTACCTGATAATAAATACTATATATTTGGAAAAGGAGGGTGCGAAGAACTCGCCGGGAAATACAAGCTGCCACTTTTGCAACAAATACCTATTGTACAGAGTATACGCGAAGATAGTGACCATGGAACTCCTTCCGCTTTGAAAACTGATAGTCCTGTTGGAATTGCATATAAAGAATTGGCCGAAAAGCTTATTGTGGAAGTGGAGAGGAGAAATGCCACAGTAGATCCGACTAAACGTGTAGAAATAAAAAGCAACACACAGTTTAAGGAGTATAAGCCAAATAATAATTAGAACATATGAGCCAATCTAAAAGTCAATCCCTTAAGGAAAGAGTTCTCAAATCTATTGATAAGATCCGACCATATCTGTTAACAGATGGTGGAGATATTGAATTGGTGGATATTCAATACGAAAGCATTGTGAATATTCGTCTTATAGGTGCTTGCAGAGACTGTGAGTATTCACATCAAACAATGGCAGGAGTGACAGAAGCAATAAAGAAAGACTCTAGCGAAATTCTTCAGGTAAATTTGGTTTCTTAGGATCTGCTAAAGAGCATAAGAATTTTTGATCCCTGGAATTTATGGTCTGACCTTCGTGCATTACTTCGCACCTTCACCCTGTGAAATAAAAGTGAAGCTTTTACTACGAAGTAGTATTTCACAAGGGCAAAGGGCCATCCCTGAATATCGGCTCCTGATCTAAAAGTTCGTCTTCCATTAGTGCATTTGTGTCTTTCTTTTTCCACTATTCCACTATTCCACTATTCCATTCTTCATTTTGTTTTTTATCTTTTTAAAGGCAATTTCCTTATCTTGGCTGCTTATAAAAATCGTATTTCAAATACTAACTTCCCAATTTCATTGTTTATTTGTTAGAAAGCTGTAAAAACTTGAAATTATCCCGTTTTCAATATTATTGTTTTGCCTTTTTCTGGATTCTCTTCCTTGTATCTTCTTGCTCGGTGGAAAAGAATACAGGTATGTCCAGAAATTTTCACAATATGGTTTCCAGGTACAATATATATTTTAATGGGAATGAGAGTTATAAAAAAGGCATTAAAAAAATAGATCGTCAATTTAAGGATGATTTTTCAAAGGTTCTTCCGGTATTCAAATATGGAAATGAAGGAGTCGCTAATTCCATTGCATCAGATATGGATAGGGTAATTACTAAAGCTTCCAAGGTGATTGCTATTCATTCCATTACAGTTAAACCCGACACAAAAGGAAAAGAATTATCTGAGAAAGAAAAGGAATTTTATGACCGCACAGAATTTAATGATTGGGTTGATGATAGCTACCTCCTGATGGGGAAAGCGCAAACCCTTAAACATGATTATTTTCTTGCAATTAAGACCCTCACATACCTGAATAAGGAAGCCCAGGATAAATCAGTAATGTATGAATCTTTTGTCTGGCTTTCTTTTGTTTACAATCAACAGGACGAATTTGAAAAATCAGAAAAAATTCTTATTGAATTAAAAGAAGATCCTGAATTCCCGGATGAACTGAATTCTGTATTTTTTGCTGTTTATGCCGACTATTACCTTAGACAGAAAATTTATCCTCAGGCAGGTGAAATGTTGGA
The DNA here is from genome assembly GCA_034659155.1 of Bacteroidota bacterium. GTDB lineage: Bacteria > Bacteroidota > Bacteroidia > Bacteroidales > VadinHA17 > JAYEGO01. Next base: position 4,332 of record JAYEGO010000123.1, read on the forward strand.
GCAGGCACTAAACTTTGAGAAAAATAAAAAACGGAAATACCGGTTGACCTATATACTGGCTCAGGTTCAGGAAAAAAACGGAAATGAAAAGCAGGCATATAAATTGTATGCTCATGTGGTTCGAATGAACCCCCCCTATGATATGACATTTAATGCCAGGATCAGGCAGGCAGAATCGTTTGACGTAACCAGGGAGAATGTATCTGAAATTAAAAAGATCCTTCGAAAAATGTTGAGGGATGAGAAAAATGTTGAATTTCAAGATCAAATTTATTATGCCTTTGGACAAATTGCACTGAAAGAGCAGAAGAGAGATGAGGCTATTGAATATTTTAAAAAATCTGCCGGGGTAAG
>JAYEGO010000124.1:0-4685 GCA_034659155.1 Bacteroidota bacterium
AGATCGATTTTTCTTTTTGGGTGTCTTTTTCGAAAAGAAGGAGCAGGAATAAAAAATCAGAGGGTCAAAGCAAGACCACAAAGTGGTCAGACGAATAATTTCAAGCTTTATTACTTGACAGAATCTTTGCTGCTCCTACACCATTTTTTGGTACTTTTGAATAAACTAAAGTCAAAACAAAATGGAAAAGATTCCCACACGTGAAGAAGCATGGACACTTTTTAAGAAATATAACGAAACAGAGAGCCTTACCAGACATGCCCTTTCTGTTGAAGCGGTGATGCGTTATATGGCAAGAAAGTATGACGAAGATGAAGAAAAATGGGGTATAATAGGACTGGTTCATGATCTTGACTGGGAAAAATTTCCGGAAATACATTGTCAGAAAACCGAGGAGATCTTAAGATCAGAAAATTGGCCCGAAGAGTATGTACGGGCTGTAATGAGTCATGGCTGGGGCCTGGTTACCGATGTAAAACCTAAAAGCCTTTTGGAGAAAGTTCTTTTTACCATTGATGAACTAACCGGACTTGTTACTACCTCTGCCCTGGTTCGTCCCTCAAAATCTGTTCTGGATATGGGTGCAAAATCAGTAAAAAAGAAATGGAAAGATAAACGCTTTGCAGCAGGCGTTGACAGAAGCATTATTGAAAAAGGGGCAGAAATGCTTGGTTTGGAATTAAGTGAATTAATCGAAGACACCATCATGGGCATGCGCGAAGTGGCAGAGGAAATAGGCTTGAAGGGGAATCCTTCAGCTCCTTACTAGTCATTAATAACACATTATATGCAACCTAATCCAATGGTTTGATGTACAAATAGAATTAGTTTGAAGAATATATTGATTGAAGAACAAGGATTAACGAATAATGATTTCAGAAGTAATTGATTATGAAAATATATCTAAACATTTTGTTGAAATGTTGAGAAATAAATCTGCAATCTGAAATTGTTAATCGGTGTTCGATATTCAAATACATTAAAATATTTATAGAAACTAAAACAACTGCAATGAGAACCTTCGTTATTGGAGATATCCATGGATCCTATAAGGCCATGATGCAGTGTTTTGAAAGGGCCGATTTCGATGCTCAGGTGGACAGACTGATATGCCTTGGTGATGTTTGTGACAGAGGTACTGAAATTCGCAAGGTTTTTGATGTGTTGTGCTCTATTAGTAAGCTTGAATATATCCTTGGAAATCATGATTACTGGGCTCTTGAATGGATAAAAAGTGGAAAAATTCACGATGCCTGGATATTCCAGGGAGGAAGGGCAACAATAAAGGATTACCCGGATGGAATGCCGGATTCACACAAGATCTTACTCGATAATGCTCATAACTATTTTCTCGATAAACAAAGATTATTTGTCCATGGAGGGATTCTTACACATATACCCCTGGAGAATCAGGACCAGGATGTTTTTTTATGGGATAGAAGTCTGGTACAAGAAGCCATGAAAAGAGTATCCAACCATACAATATCCCCTATCACCAAATTTGAAGAAATTTATGTCGGTCATACACCCACAATAAATTTTAACTCAAAGCTTCCCATACCTGCCTGCGAGGTTTGGTTAATGGATACAGGAGCAGGTTGGGGAGGCCCGCTTAGTATGATGAATATTGACACCAAAGAAATTTTCCAGAGTGAGGACACCCGGATGCTATATGCATGATTTGTTTTTTCTCTATTTTTGTTTAACAAATTTTAGCAATTAAAATCTCCTTGCCCGAAAACGAACAAAATTTGCCCGAAAACAATACAGTATTTTCATTCCCATATCATACTCAACTTGCTACTCCACTGTCTTTTATGAAGTTTGGCCCGCAAATTGTTTAGATTAGCTTAGAAGACAAGCTATTGAAACAATTGGTCTCATCCAGATAAAATTCTCTTTTATCTAACCCCAAAAGTGTTAAGGATTTTTTTAATTGTGTAAATGATATACTAATGTCAAATCAAGCTTCAATTATCGGGTTCGTCATTCCTAACTTCTTGCCTGCCGGCAGGCAGGATTCAGCATGACGACCGGACATTTTATATTTGACTTGACACCAGGTTATCAACCAAAACACAAAAGATCAAGGTATGCTACACCTGAAAATTAAAAAACAAACAGATGAAAACAAATATGATATCTATGTCAATAACGGGGATTCTTCTTTTCGTATATTTAGGATCACTGTTAAATGGTGAAAGAACGAGCATGCTGAAGTCTCCGGAACTTACTGGCGATTATTTTGGACAACAATTACCAAATGAAAAGCCTGAAATATTTGCTCCCGGAATTATTTCCACGGAATCTGTAGAATATGGGGGGACTTTTTCACCGGATGGAGAGGAATTCTTTTTTACCAGAAAAAATATGGAAAATAAAACCAATAATAGAATATTTTTTTCAAAAAGAACTAATGGAACATGGTCAGAGCCAAGACCAACCTCTATCTCAAACAATCATTCTGAGTTTGAACCACATATTAGTCCCAATGGTAAAATACTGTATTTTGCTTCAACCCGGAAAAAACCAATTAGTTTCCGACGGAAAGGCGAGATATGGAAGGTGGAGAAAAAGGATTCCGGTTGGACAAAACCAGTGTATCTTAAATCAGTTATTAATAATTATTTCGGCAGATCGGTAACATCCACAACAGATGGCACCCTCTATTTTACTGCTTATGTAAACAATATTTATGGAATATACAGATCAAAAAACATAAATAATATTCAACAGGAACCTGAACTATTGCCACTGGAGATAAACTACCTGGTAGGCCTTACTCATCCGTTTATCTCCCCGGATGAAAAATTCCTTTTGTTTGAATCCTACCAGGAGGGCTCAAATTGTTCCTGCCTGTATATTAGTTTTCGCAATGAACAGGGAGACTGGAGCCTTGCAGAAAAACTCGGACCCAAAATCAATGCAACAGCAACTGAAACCTGTCCCAGTATTTCGCCAGATGGGAAATTCCTGTTCTTTTCCAGGGAAGGGAATATCTACTGGGTAAGTACAGATGTAATCAAAAAATCTGAAAATTCGGACTTTTTATGAAACTACTATTTAATAAGTCTAAATACAACAAACCATCACAGCAAATATCTCTATGACGATATTGACTTCAAAATAAATATCAGTTATTTACATGCTCCCCTTCTGCTCAGGTATAAAGTATCTATCAGGGAGAAAAGAAATTCTGGTTTATATGCTGGACCGTATACATCTGTAAAACTTAAAGCTATCCTTGCCACGGAGATCGAGGATCAAAAAGAAATTATTATACATGCCGGCATTACCCGGTTGGTTTTCTTAGCAGTAACATCGAAGATTTCTCCAATTTCGTTATAGCCTGTATGAATTACGGGGAGTTCAATGGAAAAAGAATTCTCCAACGGAATTCATTTGAATTCTTCGAGTTTTATACTAATTTACGATCTATGTTTTGGGGTAGACGGGCTAATATTTCATAATTTAATGAATTGTTCATTTCAGCAAAAGAGGTAAATGAAATCTCATTATCTCCTTGCTTACCAATCAAAATCGCTTCTGCACCAATATTTATACCAGAAAGACCAGTAATATCACAAATAAGCATATTCATATTCACAGATCCGATAACCGGTGCAATTTGACCATGAACAATAACATGACCATTATTGCTTAAAGAACGACTGTAACCATTGCAATATCCAACAGGAAGTATAATGATCTTCATTTTGTGTTGAGCCTGAAAACTAAGTCCGTACCCAATAAATTCCCCTTCGGGAATACTTTTTATTGAAACAACCCGCGATTTCCATTTTAAAGCTCTTTTTATTGGATCAGTTTTGTCTTTTCTTCTATGGATATATTGAATAAATGTTTCTTTTGTAGGCCAGTACCCATAAAGCAAAATTCCTATTCGTACTAAATCCAATCTTGTATCAGGGTAGTTAATAACAGCAGCCGAACTGGCAATATGTTTTATTTCCGGATAAATTCCATTTTCATTTAGCAATTTTATTCTTTTCCTGAAAACTGAAAATTGTTTTCTTACTCTAGTATAGTTTGCAATACTTTCTGCACCGGCAAAATGAGAAGTAACACCTTTAATAATAAAGTGTTTTTTGTTGCGATTTAGGAAATCAATTGTTTCTTTAAGTCTTTTTAATGATAAGCCTGTTCTATTCATCCCTGTTTCAATATCAAGATGAATTATTGCTTTCTTATTTAATCCTTTAGCTATTTGAAGTGTTTTATTTAATAACTGAATTTCAGAAACAAAAAACTCAATTTCATTATCTATTATCCAGTTAAAATCATCCTGGCAGGTGTATCCCATTATCATAATGCTTGAGTTTTTACCACAAATTGGTAAAACGTCTTTTGCCTCCGGTGATGAGTAAACCGAAAAATGATTAATGCCGAGTTCTTCTAATGCCGGAACAACAATTGATGCACCATGACCATAAGCATTACCCTTAACAACTGCTGAAATGATAGTTTCATTTTCCAAAATTGATTTAATGAAATTAACATTAACTTTCAGAGCAGCTTTTATTACTTCAATATATGATGTACTTGCCATATTATAAGATAGATAAAATTAGATTTGGGTCAGGACATAATTTAAGATATTTTAATTGTTCTCTGGCATTAATAACCCCGGGAAAGTCGCCATTTCCCCCAAGCAAATCAGAAATTAT
>JAYEGO010000125.1:0-4671 GCA_034659155.1 Bacteroidota bacterium
TTTATTAGATCGTTCATTAAATTTTGCATATTATAAACCTCGTTTTTTTAAGAATTTTTCAATATGGTACTGTTGTATCTTACTTGGTTTTGTCTTACCGCTAAACCAGCGACTAACAGTAGAAAAAGATACCCCTAAATCCTCCGCAAGTTTTTGCAGAGAAACTCGTTTTTCCAGTCTATATGTCTCTAATCGTTTTACTATTTGCATATTTTGCATATTATATCAATCAGGCTTATAAGTCAATGAAATTTCGTGTAGTTAAATAATCCAAATATTCATCAAAGCAATGCGAACCCGAAGGGCAAAAGTCTTTCCGGCTGAAAGACGGAATGTCTTTTGGCGTTGCGGACTGTTCTGGCCTTTTGCAAAAAGGACAGAAGTGTTTGATGAATATTTGATACAGGTATCTTCTTCCTCTTTAGGGGAAAGCTGGCTTTGAGCGCAGGGAGCGGATACGCCTAAGGCGTAGGAGCCCGAGCACAAAGACAGCTTGGGTGGTCGGGGGATGTTTGGTGGGGTGTTTTGCTGAAAGCAAAACATACCCTGACGAAGACACCTGCTTGAGAAGGGCTTTACTCTCCCTTTTTCCCGCCGGCATTAAAAAAGATTTTCCGAGTATAAAAAATTTTTTGTTTTACCCAAAAAGCCCGACGATTGCGGGTGTCTGAGGAAGGGTATCATAACCACGCTACGATTACACCACAACGATGGTTTTGCAGGCTTGGAGTGCGGAAAGCGAAGGCACGACGAGTGCCGAAGCCCGCACGACAAGACTGCTTGTGAAAGCGAGCGGCCAAGCGAGCGAGGCAGTGAGCCTGAGCCCAAGCGAAGGCGAACGGTGAATACACCAACCACGTAGCCCGCCCCAGCGGGCGGTGCATTAGATTATTAGAAGAAGAAAACGAGGAAAGATTTTATATATTGTAAAACCTATGTAGAAGGTCATCCGAATGTCTTAATATAGACTTTAGGCATAATTTTTTTATAACTCCTTGATTTTTTTAATATTACGGTTTATTCCTGCCTTTAAAATATAATACATTATTTTGTGATATAACAACTGTTTCCTACCATGTTCTTTTGACTGGAATAAAAACGGTCACTGTCATTCATCGGCTTCTGAATTTTGGCTAAACACAAACGGATCGCTAAAAGCTTGTAATTGCTCAGGGACCGCGCGCCCTTCTTCAAGGGCTTCTCCCTTGGTCTATCATCCTCCGACCAGGATTTGATTCCTTGAATTTTCTTTTTTGTATTATTTTTCATCCTCAAACTCATCCTCGCATGGCGGATACTGTAAAGGCGCTTCTCCGATACTTTCCAATATTACCGGCTTTAAATCCCACTTTTCAGCTTGTTTAATTTCTTCAAGTTCAACAGTAAATTGCCATCCATCACCATAATCAAAAAGAAAAAGCATTTTGTCACCCGGTTGCTTAAACACCTGCTGTATTTTCGTACGCTTCACACTCTTCACATGTGGTGCAGGTGGTTCGACATCATCAAGGTCATAAAAAAGTTCATACGCTTTTTCAGAATCTTGAGGCCGATTAAAATCATTGTAGAACCCAAAGCAATGATCAAAATAAAAGTCAAATGCCTGTGTAATCACTTTCGCGAAATTGTACAGACTTTTTGTCTCTGCGATCTGGATTTTGCGAATAATTCGGTTAGCTTGAGTGGGTGGATAATCACCATAGAGCCATATGTTAAATATGTAGTACCAAAGTGCCGGCTTACCTTCAACATATGGCTTTTCTGTTTTTTTGCTCTTCCTTGTTCCTTTAGGCTTCGTTTTCTGGGCCGGGGCCAAGCCGTCGATCACTCGAGCTACCTTATGACCACAGGCGCCACAGAACCCCTGAAGCACCACAACCCCATGCAATTCCGCGTGATAATCAACAATAGTAACAGCCTTCCGGCACTCCCCGCACCAAACATTGCTTAATAGCAGTTGCCTTTTATCTATTGGTAAACCCATCCATAACTTTAATGCTTCTTTTTTCATAATTCCCTTCTCTATTCTTTTCTTCTATTTACAATTGATTCGGCAATCCGCCGTATAAATCTTTTGATAAATCCGACTGCCAATATTCCTTTGTATCAACATCCATAATTGTAAGCTTTCCCGACCAACCGGCGCCGGTATCAAGGTTCCAAACATTACACACATGAATCGGTTGCAATGTATTGTAAAGCTCCGTTGTTGTATGACCGACAAATATATCCCTATACTTGCCTAATTGACACTTATGTCCATCAATCTGCTTCTTCCACGCCATATCAAGGAGAGTTCTATCCCAAACTAACGCTTGCGCACTATGGCTCTTAAGCGGTACATCAGGATTGAATCCACCATGTACAAATACCTGATCGTCACGCTCAATCCAAAGCTGTCCGCTTTTCAAGAAATCAATATGCGCCTGCGGCATAGGCCCGCCATTATATGAAACCATTGTCCGGTCACCACCTTGGCTTGTCCATATTTCCGGCATATCACCTTTAAGCGCCCAATCCAGCGCCCACATATCATGATTACCAATGACCAGATCGCAGTGTTTAATCTTTAAAAGCTCATCAATACACTGCCTGACTTCCAGATACCCGTCGCAAACATCGCCCATGACGATCAAACGGTGTTTTTTATAATCAAACTTCGATCGCTCAAAGCACTGCATCATTGCTTTGTAAGCTCCATGAATATCACCGATGGCATAGGTTTTCATGCCCACCCTCTCGGTGATTTCCATATCTTATCAAATTTAACTTTCTCGTTAATCGCTACAATCGGCTCAACAAGAAAGGTTTCTATCTCTTTAGCTGTACCTGACAAAGTATCCGGAGCATGCTGGATATCTCCTTTTTTCAGAAACGCGTTCCAGAGCGTTTGTCTATCCGATTTATCATCATAAATTTCATCAGCAAACAAAGGTTTATTTTGAGGAATATCCGTTTTGCGATGCTTAAATGTTTTCTTTATTGCCTCGAGGAGATTTGCTCCCTTAAATTCAAACTGTCTCATCATAAGCCAGATATCATAAAAATCTTTCATTCTACTATTCAAAAGCCCAAGCTTAATCATGGCTTCAAATTTTTCACTTATTACGCTCTCCTGGGGATACCCATTCAAATGAGGTTTAGGAAAATCAAGGATAACCGGATAATCAATAACCCTAATCTTTGGATGAACAATATCTCCAAAACCAACATCGATCTGCATCGAAATGCGCGCGCGATCCAAAAAACCGGTAAATTTAATACGGACACCTTCGTAATCAGCATCTTCTTTAATCTTGAGGCCTTGAACAGTTGCCGAGTCAAACTTAAGCCCATCAGAATCTACAGCAACATCGCAAACATCCCTCATCACTGTTTCGATAGCTACCACTTGATTATCGAAACGACCTAAAAAATCAATATCGAGCGTTGTACGTCTTTCAGGCATTTGCCAAACCGCAAACAAAAGAGCTCCTTTTAACACAAATTTATCAGCATATTTTGACTTACTGAACCGGTAAAGAAATCTTTCCATGCCGTAATACTGCAAAACTTCCGCGAAAGGACGGGTTGTTTCTTTTGCTTTATTTTTAAGCTGAGCCTTAACTGATGCCTCAATATTTTTTATTTCTTTCTTCATAACATAGTTTCCAGGATTGGTTTAATGATTCTATCGACACGGCAAATCTTGGCATATTTCATAATATCCTTAGGTTTGATGTGCTTTTCAGTAACAGCAATCTTAAGTGAATCCCGAGCCACATTGATTCCGATCCTATTGCGAAATTTAAAACAATCAACAATTGTTTTTGCCAGACTATATATTTTAATCTTATGTCCTTCAATTTCGTGCTTCTCTACCCCTGCTTTCCAAGTGTCAGGAGCAAACCTGTAAAATCTTACAGGTGGATACTTAATCCTGCTTTCGTGAGTGCCGCGAGGAATCGCAACATCAACATATTTGGGTATCTCAGTTGTTGCTTCATGAAAGGCAAGCGCAGAAATAAGGCATACTATTCCTTTTGGAATTTTTATTGAGATTGCTACAAGGTCAGGATTAGAAAATGACATGCCTTCCGAAAGACTATAAAGTCCTCTATCTAGTCTTTCAATATTTTCATTCGCAAGGCTAACTTTGATAAGGGCCTTATTGAATCCAGCCTTATCGAGTTCGGAAAAACTAGCCATTCCCCCTTTTTTCTTAAGAAATTGAATAAGTTCAGCTTCTTTTGAGCCCATTTTTATACTCCTTATTTGTTTACACTTGTGAATAAGTGTATAGCATTAGGGATATATTGTCAAGTGGTATTTTTAGCCAAGAAAGGTCTATGGGTTGTCACAAAAAGTGCCTACTATTTATGACAAGTGGATCCCCGCTTTCGCGAGGATGACATAGGGGCATTGTCGCAAAAAGTATATAGCTTTTGCGACATACTAAACTGTATTGAGATAGGGCTCGGGGTATTCTACTGTTCCGCGCACACCTGTAAAAGCATCGGGAAATAACTCCAAAGCCATTAAAGCCTCATCTGGAACATCAAAGGAGGCTTTGATATTAAATTCGCTGGCTTTTTTAAATCCAAACCTTGGGTAATATTCCGGATGGCCTAAGACAATAACCGAATTCTTACGCATTATCTTTGCCCGCAAAAGACCTTCTTCCACAAGTTT
>JAYEGO010000126.1:0-4658 GCA_034659155.1 Bacteroidota bacterium
CAATAATCATGCCTAAAGTTTACATCAGAATTGATTTTATTTTAACCATTTTGAATAATCCGGCAATAATGAAACTAAATGATTAATACTTTCTTTCAGTGATTCTTTGGATTCTCCTCCTGCAGCATTCATGTGGCCCCCACCTCCAAAATGACTGGCAGAGAATTCATTCACAGGAAAATCACCCCTGGAACGAAAAGAAATCTTTGTATGACAGGCCTTCTCAATGAAAAAGGCAGAAAACCTGATTCCTTCAATACTAAGGGGTAAATTCACAAAGCCTTCGCTGTCACCCATCTTAAAATCATACTCTTTCATTTCTTTTTGAGAAAGGCTTATATAAGCCGTATGATACTCGGGAACAATATGCATTTTATGGTTCAGGCAATAACCCATCAATTTCATTCGTCCGGCAGAATAATTATTAAATACCCTGTCGTAAATATAATCCTTATCAATGCCAGACTCGAGGAGATGAGCTACCGCCCGGAATGTAGCCGGGTTTGATGAGTTAAAACTAAAACAACCGGTATCTGTCATAACCCCGACATAAAGGCATTCACATATATCTTTATTTTTCAGCGCTTTATCATCAATCCTTTGAATGAGGTGATATACCAGTTCAGCTGTGGAACTTACATGAATTGCAGACATTTCTATATCACAAAAATGTTTGGGATTCGGATGATGATCAATCAAAATCCTGCTTGCAGTTCTATTTTTCTCCACTATCTCTCCCAATTTGCCCAGTCTTTTCAGATCATTAAAATCAAGAGAGAAAATAAGTTCTGCTTTCTCTATAAGTTCCCCGGTCACTTCTGGTTCTTTCTCATATTGAATCACAAAATCATTCCCTGGGAGCCAGTGCAGAAATTCAGGATAATCATTTGGAACTATCACTTTTACAAGCTTTCCCTTCATTTTAAGGAAATGGTATAGACCCAGGGATGAACCTATGGCATCACCATCCGGATTCTTATGGCTCAGAATAACTATGCTTTTAGCCTTTTCAATCAAGGATTGAAGTTGCTTTTCTATATGTAAGGGTAAGTATTCCATATGATATAAGAATTGCAAAGATAAGAAAATCGAAGTAAGATTATTAGTAAATTACTCCAGCTTTCTCCAGATATCTTATAAGCTATTTTTGTTATATTTAGGAAATATTAAAATAATAAAATGACAGGAAAATATACTTTCTCAATGATTAAGCCAGATGCCGTAAGAAGCAATTACATTGGCCAGATAATCAGTCAGATTACCGAAGCAGGTTTTCAAATCCGTGCAATGAAATACACCAGCTTATCAGCAAACCAGGCAAGAAACTTTTATGCTGTTCATAAAGAAAGGCCATTTTACAATGAGCTGGTTGAATTTATGTGCTCGGGTCCAATTGTGGCTTTAGTGCTTAAGAATGAAAATGCCGTTGAAAATTTCAGGACGCTGATTGGAAGTACTGATCCATCTAAAGCAGAAAAGGGAACTATTCGCGAGAAATATGCAGAATCTATCCAGAATAACGCCGTTCATGGTTCTGATAGTGATGAAAATGCCGAAATTGAAAGCAACTTTTTCTTTTCTCAACTAGAAAGTTTTTAAGTAGAAAGTTTAGTGAGCTTGAATCAAACGAATTATTTCAGTATAATTTCCTTAATTATCTCTTCACCGGCTTTTTCGTTTAAAGAATTCCTGAGACTCTCCCGAAGCATCATCAATTCATTCTTTACGACAGAAGATCTAAGATAAATGATCATCTTCCCATTTTTTATCTCAACTTTTTTTGTTCTCTTTGAGATCATTGTTCCCACAATTTCTTCCCAGCTATTGATCAATTCAACTTCTTTCAGCCGGGATTCAAGTCCGGATTCTTTCAAGAAATCTTGAATAACTTTCGATATCTGTTGTGTTTTGCTCCTTCTCATTATTTTTTTTATGAGTCTTTGGAGTCAATTTCACTGATCTCATCATTGATCTTGAACACCTTGTAATTGACGTTTTGGTTTTCAAGCATATCCTCAAGCCTGGTTTGGTGTGTGTCGGTAATAAATATCTGCCCATATGCAGAATCAGAAATAATTTGAATTATTTGTTTCACTCTACCGGCATCAAACTTGTCAAAAATATCATCCATAAGAAAAATAGGAGTTCTTCCAGTACGTTCTTTTACAAAATCAAATTTAGCAAGTTTCAAGGATACCAGATATGTTTTTAGCTGACCCTGAGAACCTACTTTTTTAATCGGATAATCATTCAGTTTTAATTCAAGATCATCTTTATGAATCCCACCACTGGTATACTGCAGAATTCTATCTTTCTCACGATTGGCCTCCAGTAAATCAATCATACTTATAGTATCTAGTTGCGAACGATATTTCAGGCTCACAACTTCCTTTCCTTCAGAAATTAATAAATAATATTTCTGAAAGCCAGGTATAAGTTGTTCTACAAAATCCACTCTTTTCTTATGGATTCTGGTTGCCGGCCCAATCATTTGTTGATCCCATAATTCCAGGGAAGATTCACTAAACTTCCCATCCCTGAAAAAATTCTTCAATAATATATTTCTTTGTTTCAGAGCCTTGTTATATGAAATTAAGTCTTCCAGGTAAGGCCTGTCATATTGAGAAATCACTGCATCAATAAATTTCCTGCGCTCTTCACTCCCTTCATTAACGAGTGCTGAATCTGCCGGAGAGACCATTACCACAGGGATAAACCCAATATGGTCAGCCAGCCTTTTATAATTCTTCTTATTCCTGCTAAACTTTTTATTCTTAGTTTTTTGAACTGAACAGGTAAAAACCTCATCTTTATCTTCAGTTGGGAAAGTACCTTTAATAATGAAATATTCAGAACCATGCCTGATATTCTGACTATCGATTGAATTAAAATAACTTTTTGTTATGGATAAATAATAAACGGCATCCAGAAGATTTGTCTTTCCTACTCCGTTATTCCCAACAAAACAATTTAATTTATCGGAGAAAGTAAATTGAACCTGTTCGTAATTCTTAAAATTATTGAGAGATAGTTTTTGCAGATACATACAAGCATCGTTTAGGAAAAAATAGCTCAGTAAAACAGCATTTACAAAAATAATTAATTCCGTCATATTTTTGGGACTAAAGTTTTATAATTTGAAACAAAAACCTACATTTGCGAAACTTTATAACATCAAATATTTAACAGAATAATTAGAAATGGCTAAAACTAAAGTTGATCATACTGAAGAAAAAATTGAAGGTATTGAACATGCATTGTCCCGCACTGAAAGATATATCGAGGAGAATCAGAAAAGCCTCACTATTATTGTTCTTGCAATTTCAGTTATTGTTGTCGGATTTACACTATACAAAAGATATATTGTTGGCCCGGCAGAAATTGAAGCTCAAAGCCAGATGTATGTTGCCGAACAATATTTTGCAGCGGACTCATTCAATCTTGCCTTATACGGAGATGGAAACAATTTGGGGTTCATTGACATAATTGACGAATACGGGATTACAAAATCCGCAAACTTATCTAGTTATTATGCCGGAATATCTTTCCTCCATCTTGGTGAATTTGATAATGCCATTGAGTATTTAAAAGATTTTGATTCAGGAGATCAGACAGTTCAAAGTATTGCAACAGGTGCCATGGGTGATGCCTACCTTGAACTTGGAAATAATAAAGACGCATTAAGCATGTATCTTAAAGCAGCAAAACAAAGAAAGAATGAATTCTCCTCACCCATTTATTATATGAAAGCTGCACAACTGCACGAATCAAATGGTGAATTTAAAAAAGCCCTTGGACTATACGAAAATATCAAAAAGGAATATCCTAACAGTTCGGAAGCCCAGGATATTGATAAATTTATTGCAAGAGCTAAGATTGAATTAGAATAGCATTTTTTTGATCCTATATTTCAAGCTTTGTAAACCAGACTTTTCTGTTTTTTTATGTCAACCAAGTTTAAGAATCTCTCAAATTATGACAAAGACTCTATCCCGGATGCATCAGGGATAAGTTTTGGAATTGTAGTTTCTGAATGGAATGAAGAAATTACAGGAAATCTACTGGAAGGTGCTCTGAACACTCTTCAAAAGCATGGTGCAAAAAGAGAAAACATCCAGATTAAATTTGTACCCGGAAGTTTCGAGCTTACTTATGCAGCTAAAGTACTTGCGGAAGAACAGGATGATCTGGACGCCATTATTTGCTTAGGATGCGTTATTAAAGGAGAAACTCCACATTTTGACTATATCTGCCAGAGTGTTAGTTACGGGCTTACCGAACTTAACCTGAGTTATGAATTACCTTTTATTTTTGGAGTTCTTACTACAAATACAATGCAACAGGCCAGAGACAGATCAGGAGGAAAGTATGGAAATAAAGGAGATGAGGCCGCTGTTACAGCAATAAAAATGGCATATAGCGAATAATGTTTTAAATATCGAACAAGGATTAACGATTTTAGATTTCAGATTTTCATGCACATCACAAATCGTTAATCGGTGTTCCCTGCCTGTCGGCCGACAGGCTTGTTCTCCTGACTTCGACACAAAAAACATCGCAATTTATTAAGTAGCGTATAATCAGACTTATACGATTTCAGATTGATATAATTTGGATGACCCATGGTCATTATTTACCTATATTTCATGTTTGTGCAT
>JAYEGO010000127.1:0-4642 GCA_034659155.1 Bacteroidota bacterium
TTCTTCATATTCAATGATGCTATAAAAAGAATCCAGGTAAGATATCATTTCTCTTTTATCTCCTTTTTCCATATATGGAAAATCGTTGATCAGGTCAAAAAACTCTTGTTTTTTTTCTTTGAAATATTCTATCTCTTCCAAAACGAAATAATTCCCCAAACAAACGCCACGATAAACTCTGTCACGAACTGATTCTATGTTAAAACTTTCAGCCGGCACTGAATAATCTGTATCTACCATTCCAGAATAATCAAAGTCATAAGGAACAGGATATGGACTTGGCATACTGAGATCGTTCAGCTTTAACAATTTTATATTGTGCTGACCTGTAACAGACCAATCGGTATTCCCAATCATAAATTCAAAAAGAGCCATTCTTGACATCATTTTTCTGTCCATCATTCTCCGGGAATACCTGTCATTCTTAATTGCATTAGCATTATTTCTTACGGACAGGAAATTTAAATGCTCAATGAAGAAACCATATTTTACAAGAACTTTTTTATCCCTGGCAATATCTATATACTCCATTTCTACCAGACGTACCCTGAAACTATAATCAGTAAGCAAATTGTACATCTTATATATAAGATACTCCTTTAGAATAAAGGACTCATAATATTTTGAAGTTTTACAATGAGTAACAAATTTCATAGTAGACTGCTGATCAAGGTACTCATCCTCAAATGCAATCTTCTTAAAATTCAATTTGATGGGAGGAAAGTGACAATGTTCCAGGCGTCTGATGCCCCGGGGCTTTAATTGAATATTCTTTTCCACTACAGGACTATCCGGAAAATAAATCTTCAAAACAGCATCCTGATATTCCGGATCTCTTTTCCCTTTTTTAAATTGTCGTATGTCAAAAGACAGAGATACACGCAGAAGGCCATCTGAATCAAAAAGGTTCCTGCCCTCCTCATAATTGACACTAATAATACCTATTGTATCAACCTTCATGTCTTTGTCATCGTCAATTCCCTGGGCATTAGTAAACAAAGAGAACAACAGAAAGAACAGGATAATTATATACCTCATTAAAACTCCGGATAAAGCGTAAATATCATGAATAGCCCAACGCTAATAATAAGTCCAGCCAAAAATAAGGAATAGGAAATATTCAAAAGCCTGGACTTCCTGGATACAATTTCACTTAAAAAATACATATCCAGGTTTAGATTTTCATATATCAGCTCATTAGAAAGGAGAATTTCTCCCATGTAAGCAAGGTAATCTGAAAGACTCGCCTTCTCATGATGCTTAAGTGTATATTGAATCGGGCTGTTTTTAATGTTAAACTTTCGTGTATTTAAATCTGTACGCGTGGCAAATATGGCATATGCCATTGCCCCAAGAGAAAAAAACAGTAAAACCACAAAAGGAATATGATCCATGAATTTCATTTCCCGGGTTGACTGCCAAAATATTGACCCGGTTAACATAGCCAGAATACCGGTTATCAACATTGTATTCATACTAATAACCAGGTTTGCTTTACTATCCATTATAGATATCAATCGTATCTGACTCCGAATAGTGACCCGGTACAGGGTTTCTTTTCCTCCTCCTTTAGCATATTTTTTTATTGTCGGATTAATATTCTGATTAATTTCTTCCATGGAGGGTTAATACATTAGACAATTATAGATTAAAACTAATGTATTTTTGGGGTTTTATCAAATGAACAAGCTCTCAACCATGTTAGAGATACCTTTTAGACAAGCTTTCCAGGTATCTTAATAAGATTTGGAATAGTCATTAATTTAATTAGATTTTATTTTTATTTTTAAAGGCTTATTCAGATAGTTTTTAATAACAAAAATCAATCATATGTGTTTGGCAGTACCTGGCAAAATTGTATCGATAGATACCAGCAACCCAGATCTTAGAATGGCAAAAGTTAGTTTTGGGGGGGTAATTAAGGAAATTTGTGTGCAGTGGCTCCCGGAGGCAGGGATTGGAGATTATGTTCTAGCTCATGTAGGTATGGCCTTGAATAAATTAGATGAGGAGGAAGCAAGGTTAAGCCTTGAAGCCTTTGAGGAGATGGACCGCTTGCTGAAGGAAGAAGATGGGATGAAACCTGGGATTGACCATTAGTAAGACATTCAGGAGCTTAATATCCAATTTGCAGTCATGCTGGAAAACATTCACAATGAAGTTTTAACAACTTGAAGTACGTAGAAGAATACAGAGATATGGATCTTGTAAAAAGGATTTCTGAAGAAATCCACAAGATCAGCCAACATCCATGGGTAATTATGGAGATCTGTGGAGGGCAGACTCATGCCATAATGAAATATAACATAGAGGAATTTTTGCCGGAAGGGATTCGACTGGTACATGGCCCGGGATGCCCGGTATGTGTTACTCCTCTGGAGCTCATTGATAAAGCTATCCTTCTGGCCTCCAGGAAAGATGTTATTTTCACATCCTTTGGAGATATGCTACGGGTACCCGGTTCGGAAAGTGACCTGTTAAGGGTAAAAGCAGAAGGTGGGGATGTACGAATGGTTTATTCTCCACTTGATGCTGTAAGAATTGCTGAAGAAAACCCTGAAAAGAAAATTGTATTCTTTGCAGTGGGCTTTGAGACCACTGCTCCGGCAAATGCATTTTCAGTTTTGGAGGCTAAGCGAAGGAATCTCAAGAACTATTCCCTGCTCAGTTCTCACGTCCTTGTTCCTCCTGCCATTCGCGCTATCCTTTCTTCCCCGGACTCAAGTATCCAGGCATTCCTTGCGGCCGGACATGTATGCACTGTGATGGGCTATGAAGAATATATTCCGATTACCAGGGAATTTAATGTTCCGATTGTAATAACCGGTTTTGAACCGGTAGACATCCTTCAAGGAATACTTGCAAGTACTAAACTACTTGAAAAAGGAAAAGCGCAAGTTGATAACCAGTATTCAAGAGTTGTTAGCTTAAAAGGAAATCAGGCAGCCCAGGGAGCACTCAAAGAGGTGTTTAAAGTTATAGACAGGAAATGGAGAGGTATTGGAACTATTCAGCAAAGCGGATTTGCCCTGTCTGATAATTATTCAGATTTTGATGCTGAGAAAATTTTCAGACTTGAAAATATTGAAAAAATGGAATCTCCACTATGCATTGCCGGAGAGGTTCTCCAGGGAATGAAAGAACCACCGGAATGTCCAGCCTTCGGGAAAGAATGTTCCCCTGAAAATCCACTTGGTGCTCCAATGGTTTCTTCAGAAGGAGCCTGTGCAGCATACTTTCATTATAAGAGAAGAATAGAGTGAACTAAAGTTTAAAATGACTAAAATGAACTAAAGTTTGAAGTGACTAAAATGAACTAAAGTTTAAAATGACTAAAATGGACTTATCATGCCCCGTTCCAATTACCAATTATGACAAGATAACTCTTGCACATGGTGGCGGAGGAAGCCTATCGAACCAGCTAATTGAGAAAATGTTTCTTAAGGAACTTGGAAATAATTACCTGAATGAAGCTCATGATGGGGCAATTTTCAGTCTGCCAGGCAAGCTGGCTATTTCTACTGATTCTTTTGTTGTAAACCCAATCTTTTTCCCAGGCGGGAATATTGGTGATCTTGCGGTACATGGAACAGTTAATGATGTAGCATGCTGCGGGGCTATACCAAAATTTCTTTCCCTCGCATTGATCCTGGAGGAAGGATTTCCGATGGAAGAATTATGGTTGATCATTCAAACAATTGGGAAAGCTGCCCGTGAGGCAGGAGTTCAAATTATTACCGGTGATACCAAAGTGGTGGATAAGGGTAAAGGCGATAAAATTTTCATTAATACAACGGGAATTGGCACCATCCCTGAAGGAATTAACATTTCTCCCGCCAATTGTTCGCCAGGTGACCTTGTCTTGATAAACGGAAATATGGCAGATCATGGGGTTGCTATTATGTCTTCGAGGGAAGGATTGGAATTTGAAACCTCCATTCAAAGTGATACAGCTGCTTTAAACGACCTTGCTGAAAGCATTTTTAATGTCACAAAAGAGATTCATGTATTAAGGGATCCTACCCGGGGTGGACTGGCAAGCTCTCTGAATGAAATTGCAAAAAGCTCAGGTACAGGAATTGAAATCAGTGAAAAAAGCATACCTGTTTTAGAAGAAGTGAAAGGGGCATGTGAGATTTTAGGATTAGACCCACTCTATATTGCAAACGAAGGAAAGATGCTTGTCTTTGTACCTGAAAAATACGGAGATGCAGTGCTGGAAGCTATGAAGGCACATCCTAAAGGAAAAGAAAGTGCCATAATTGGACAGGTAGATACCCAATCACCAGGTATTGTAAGAATGAAAACCGCAATTGGCAGTACAAGAATTGTAGATATGATCTCAGGGGAACAGCTACCGAGGATTTGCTAGAAAAATGATTGTAGTTAGACTGTAGACTGTAGACTGTAAGACTGTAGACTGTAAGGCTGTAGACTGTAGACTGTAGACTGTAGGCTGTAGACTGTAGGCTAAACTAATTCTAAATATCTATAAATCAGGAGATTTTTTCGCATACCGTAGAACTTATTAAAAAAAAACACTAATTTAAGCTTTCCTAAAATCATTCTGTATTACATCTTTAGCTAATGAGAGGCTCCCTATCCATCATTACCTGCAACGAAAAGATGAAAGCCATTATTG
>JAYEGO010000128.1:0-4641 GCA_034659155.1 Bacteroidota bacterium
TTCTTCAACTATCATTTTTACATAATTCAAGCCAAGTCCAAACCCCTTGACATTATGGATATTTCCGGTTGGCACTCTGTAGAACCTGTGGAAAATCCGGTTAAGGTTGTCTTTGGAAATCCCTATCCCATTATCCTCAACTGTCAACAACAAACCCTTCTTACTATCCTGTGTGGAAATAATAATATTGGGATTCAAATTACAATATTTGATGGCATTATCAATCAGATTAGAAAGAATATTGGTAAAATGAACCTCATCTGTTCCAATCAACGGATTTGTAGCTTTTAAGTTCAGCTTAATTTCACCGTTCTTATTATTTACCTGCAGTGTAAAATTATCCACCACATTTGAAATTAGCTGGTGAATGTTTGCTTCTTTTAGATCAAGCTTAAGCCTTCCCCTGTCAAATACAGCCATTTGAAGAACTTTTTCCACCTGGTAACTTAACCGTTTGCTTTCGTCGTCAATGATCTTTGAAATATGATCCATATTTTTCTTCCCTCTTACAACACTTTCATCCTTGAGTATTTGAGAAGCCAGGGAGATAGTTGAAATTGGAGTTTTTAATTCGTGGGTCATGTTGTTCACAAAATCAGATTTGATTTCAGAAAGTTGTTTTTGCCGGAAAATAATATAAATGGTTACGGAAAAAATCAGGATGATGGTGAGTGTAAGAAGGGTGGAGGATACACCCATCCAGCCAAGAGATTTAAGCATGTAGTTCCTGTCTTTTGGGAAATATATGGTAAGAAGACTCTTCCTGGAGGTCAGGTCGCCCGGGAAAAGTTGCCATAGAAATACATTTGATTTAGTGAAATGTTCAAAGCCCGGTGTATGAAAGAATGTAGAATTATCAGGTTTTTTTATCGAAAATTCAAAATCCAGATCCACTCCTTTTTGATGCAATTCATTCTTTATTTCCAGGTAGAGTTGTAAAGGATCAATTCTTTCTTCAATTTCTACAGGATTGCTTAACATACGATCCATTACTTTTTCAACAATAATATACTTGTTCAGAATCTTTTTCTTTTCCTCCAGCAATTTTAATTCATTTTTTTGTCTGATAATTTCTTCACTGAATTTTTCATCAGTAGGAATAATAGCGTGCAATGGATCTTCAAATATGAAAGTCGTATCTGAAACATGAAGTTCATAGGATTCAGAAACACCATTGGAACGACTGATGTAAGAGTAGCTCGACCTGGCACCAATGCTAATGATATTCCCATTGTGAGAGCCCTGGTTGCTAACAATAACTTCAACAGGAATAGAATCAATATATGGTTTAATCTCTTTGGTAATTTTAACTGAAGCTTCCTGTTCTTCCAGTCTGTTAATTACATCATTCAGGGTACGATTAACAACAAGAGAAAATTGCTGCTCCTTCAAATCAATAGCATTCTTTATCCATTGAGACTGAACCAACAATAAACCCAGAAGGGCAATGGTCATGATGACCGTTAAAATCCATATTCCCTTTTTACTCATAAGGATACAAAAATAGAGGATGATGAGTTAATAAAGAGTGTATTTAACAATCTTTAACATTACTTAATATTTGTTAATTATTTCCTGTAGTACTTTTGAACCGACAGATAATTGCAAAACCGTTTAAAAAAATGTCATGAAAACACTTCGACCATTTATTTTTAGCCTGAGTTTATTCGGCCTTGTTTTTATGGGGGTAAATGGACAGGAAACAGAAAAGAAAGTACACCTGAAAGTTGTTAAAGGAGGAGAAACTACTGTAGACACTGTTTTTTCTGCATCTGATCTGGAGGATGAAGATCTGCACAAGAAGATCTCAGAACTTGCAGGAGTTAGTTTTACAATGACACATGGGAAAGATATGGAGGAGATGCATGCAAAGCATAAGCATAGTTATACTCATGTTACAATTGATGACGATTGTGAAGGATCTGAAGGCAAGAAGATAACAAAAAAGGTAATTGATAAAGATCACGAAGGGCATGTAAAGATTGTGAAGGTAAAAAAAGGAGAGGGAGACTCAGAGGAGATGACAGTAACAGTAATCACTGATGATGAGATGCATACTGCACATGATAAGGGAGGCCAAGTGCATGTCTTTGTTGACAGTGATGAAAGTGGCACGGTTGTTGTACATAACAATGTGAAGGTTCTGAAGTCGATTAGAGAGGGCGGAGAGCTAATTGAAATTACAGTGGAGATTGATGAGGGAGAAAAGGAAAAGATGAAAGAAAAATCGAAAGAAACGAAACAAAAGAAGGAAAAAGATCGTAATAAGAAGTAAAGGTTAAGGAAAGTACGCAGAAATGCGAATTCTTCATAGTTAGGTTAAATTTTAGGGTTTATTAAGGGAAAAAGGACGGGTTTTTAACCGTCCTTTTTTTTTAATGAAGTATAAGTTTCTCAGCGGCTTTTATTTTCTTTGGATCTAAAACAAAACTTGCATTTACAACTCCTGAACTTCTTAATTTCTCAATGAGCTGATCAAGAAATCCATGATTGATCTCTCCTGAAATCTGCATGAAGAAATCAATATTTTTGAGCTCAGGCACCAGGTATCCCTGTTCACATTTATTGGAAATAAGATTATACATCAGCAAAGCATCCTCGTCTTCATAATTAAACACAGAGAATTCCTGAGACAATTCAGGTTCAGCCTGAAGTATTACAAGGTTGCTTGCTTTAATAAATTCTAATCCGAGTTTTTGATTTAGAACCCAGCTCAGATGATAATCATTTTCATGAGATGAAATCCCAAGGAGTGTAAATTCCAACTCGGGTTGGAAGTTTAATGTCAGTTTTTTTTTCATTTGCTTAAATCTAAAGCCATTTTTGCAGCATTCTGTTCAGCTTCTTTTTTTGTTTTGCCTTTGCCACTGCTTATCTTTTTTCCGTCAAGAAGAAAATGGGAAACAAACAATGGATTGGTATCGGTTCCTTTTTTGTTTGTTTCAAAATAGAGATCTTTTTTGTTTTTTTGTCCCCATTCAATGATTTGACTTTTATAATTTGATATTTCCGGATTTTCAAAGTCAATTCCCATATACTGATCAATCAGCTTTTGAATTATGAATTTTTTTGCAAACCTGAACCCTTTATCCAGGTAGATAGCACCGATCAAGGCTTCCAGGGCATTCCCCAGGAAATTTTTTCCGTGCAGGTTGTGATTTACAGGGGGTTTAACAAATTCCTCGAGCCCTAAACGCTTTCCAATATCGTTTAGATTTTCACGATTAACAAATTTGGATCTGGCATTGGTTAGAAATCCCTCATTTTCATCCGGATATTTTTGATACAGGTAATCGGTAATGATGGTTTCCAATACGGCATCTCCCAGAAATTCCAGTCTTTCATTATTTAGAATATTATCGTCTGTAACCTGGGATGAAGATCTTGGAATAAGAGCAAGTTCATAGAAACTTAACTTGCCAGCCCTAAAGCCAATAAGTTTCTTGATTTGTAGTGAAAAACGATTTCGGTTTGGGTAAAACTTCAACGATATATTATTCCGTGAATTTTTTCATAATTACACTGGCATTATGACCACCAAATCCAAAGGTATTACTTAAAGCAACATTTACATCTTTTTTTTGAGCTTTAAGAGGAGTAAAATTAAGCTTTGGATCAATTTCCGGATCTAGATTATTCAGATTTGTAGTTGGTGGAATCCAGCCCTCATGTATGGCAAAAATTGTTGCCATTGCTTCCAGGGCACCGGCAGCACCTAACAAGTGTCCGGTCATAGATTTTGTAGCACTAATGTTCAATTTATAAGCATGATCTCCAAATACATCTTTAATAGCTTTTGCTTCAGAAATATCTCCAAGAGGAGTGGCTGTACCATGCACATTTACATAATCTACCTCTTCCGGGGCCATTTGGGCGTCTTCCAGGGCATTTCTCATAACCAATGCAGCACCCAGCCCATCGGGATGAGGAGCAGTTAAATGGTAAGCGTCGGCAGACATTCCAGAACCAACCAGTTCTGCATAGATTTTGGCACCCCTGTTTTTTGCGTGTTCAAGATCTTCAAGGAGCATGGCACCTGCTCCTTCACCTATTACAAAACCGTCCCTGCTGACATCGAATGGCCTTGAGGCAGTTTTATACTCTTCGTTATTGGTAGACATGGCCATCATAGAGTTGAATCCCCCTATACCAATTTCATTGACAGATGCTTCAGACCCTCCGGTTATGATAATATCTGCTTTTCCAAGTCGAATATAGGTGGCAGCATCTATAATTGCATTGGTAGATGTAGCACAGGCAGAAACAGTTCCGAAATTTGGTCCACGAAAACCGTACTTGATTGAAATATGGCCGGCGGCAATATCCGATATCATCCTGGGAATAAAAAACGGACTAAACCTGGGAGTTCCATCTCCCTTGGCAAAATCAGCAATTTCATTAGCCAGAGACCCAAGACCACCAATTCCTGATCCATAGATTACACCAACACGGTCCTTAATTATCTTTTCCAGATCCAGGGCTGAATCTTTAACGGCCTGTTCAGCAGCTACAATGGCTAGTTGGGAATAGCGGTCAAGTTTTCGCAATTCCTTCCTTTCAAAATGCTCCTTAGGGTCAAATCCTTTTACTTCACAAGCGAAGCGTGTCTTAAATTTTTCTGCATCAAACAAAGTAATCAGA
>JAYEGO010000129.1:0-4640 GCA_034659155.1 Bacteroidota bacterium
CCTGGAAGACTAGCCGCGAGTTAAACATAATCTAAAAAACGATTCCCTATCTTGCTCCAGAACCAGTTGCCCGCTAAATTATATTTCACTATTTTTACTGTTGATAATTGCAGATGTTGCACTGGTTTCTTTGATTTCAAACGTCTATTTAATAATGAATAGTAAAATCAAAATCCAACTAAAAGAATATTTTCACATGAAACACTTATTTTCAATTTTAACTTTTTCAGTTTTCGCATTACTTATCAGCTGCAATTCAGGCCAAAAGTCAAATTCAGATGAGATATATGAATATGTTGAAGAAACCGCTGAACTAAATGATTTTCTTAAACAAAAAATTGGCGATTGGGCAGAAGAAGGAGTAATTTGCTATGGTGTAGTGGTCTTAATAGATTCGGATGGAACTGCAAAAGATGGAGCACCAGTAAAATCAAGGATATTAAGAATTAAAAGTGATAGTATAAAAATGAAATCACTTGAAGACATAAATCTTAGTGAGTTTAGTGGTTGTGATAAAATAGGAATTTCCCGTGGCGAAAAATGGTGGGAAACAGAAGGTGATCTTTTTAATAGCCTGGAAGAAGCGGAAGCATTTTTATCAAAATTCAATTTTGATAAAGAATAAGCCTAATTTATCTGGTCAGATGATTATTCCTGTATATAAAACGATATTGTCTGATTGCTATTAACAGGGGTTTTTATTTTCCTGATGCTTGAGTTGTTTCATTATTAAAATCACTGAAATTTTTCTTTCAGAAAAGAGCATATATCATCTTGTTAGCAATACCTGATGAACGACAAGCAATTAGTTAAAAAAATTCTCCAGAACAGTGATATTGCTTTCAGTCTTTTGATAAAAAAGTACGAGAGATTAGTTTTCAATACATGTTATCGACTCGTTAAAAATCGTACAGATACTGAAGATCTGTTTCAAGAGGTATTTCTCGAAGCATACCGTTCCCTAAACCACCTTAGAAATGAAAATGACATGTCAGGGTGGTTGTTTAAAATTGCATATAGGAAGTCTATTAGTTTTCTTCGCAAGAAAAACCCCGCAAAAGCATCATCAAGTATTGAATTTAATGTTTCAATTAATCAGTTGGAACAAGGCCATAAACATACGGAAAGAGAAACTCCTGAAAAAAAATTAGAAAAAAAGGAAGCCTCCGAAGTGCTTTTTAAGGCAATAGACCTGTTGCCTGAAAATCAAAAGAAAGCACTTATTCTTCATAAATTTGAAGGTCATTCTCATAAGGAAATTTGTGAAAAAATGGAACTTTCGCAAGCTTCTGTTGAATCATTAATATATAGAGCCAAAATAACCTTACGCAAATCATTGACAACTTATTTTGAAAATATTTGAACTATGGAAACTTATAAAAGACATAGAATAGTAAAGTGGCTAAATATCTTTTTGCTAGTCATTAACATCTCTGCATTCACAACAATTCTGGTTATGAATAAAGTGCCAGCTTCAGATGTAATAGATGATAAATTTAGTTCAGATGTATTTTTGAAAAAAGAATTAAATTTAACAGAAGAGCAATATCAAACAATTAATGCACTCGATGCAAAAATATTCAGAGTCTATCAGTCACTTCTTGACCTGCAATGTGAAACACATTTCCGACTGCTTGATGAATTATTATGCGAACATCCTTCACCTGAACGATTAGACTCAATAGCATTAGTAATTGGCAGGCTTCATACAGGTCTTAAACGTCAGACAATAAAGCATTTCACAAATATCAGAAGTATTTGTGATGAAGACCAGATTGTACTACTTGATCAATTGCTGATAGATATGATGGAGATGGGTGAACAATGCCGATATTGTAATAAACGTGAATGCGACAGGCGTGATCAATTGAATAAATAGTGAATAGTTAGGCTGTAGACTGTAGACTGTAGACTGTAGACTGTAGACTGTAGACTGTAGGTTTAAAACATGAAACTTTGAACTCATAATCCAAACATTGCCTCCTCTTTTTATTTTTTTTTTAGCTTCCGGCGCCAGATATTATTTTTTTCAACGTCAAGTATTATATCAGATGAATTGTAAACAATCATATCAGCATATTGTTTTTGATACTTCGAATGAAGAATTCGAAAAACACTTAAGTGAATGTCAATTGTGTAGGGAGAAATATTCCAGGGTAAACAACACAATGTCTTTATTAGATCATACGATTGATATACCGGAAGGTATGATCGAAGCCATATTAATAAAGAAAAATAAACTAAATACACATAATGTAAGAAAGTGGAACCTGTCAGGCTTTGCCCAACTTGCAGCAGTACTATTGTTAGGTATATTTATGGGGCATATGCTTGGAAAGAATGCAAATACCAGGGTATTACTTAAAAACAATGAATCATTGACCAGATATTATGAAATGTATCATTTAAATGTTGATGATTCTGAATTTAATTTTCAATCTCTTAGGCTTTAAAATATAATAATGAAGAAAAAATATAAGAATGTCAACTGGCCCAGGATAGCAATCCAGTGGGGAGTTATTTTTGCAATGATTTTTGTGGCAATTCTGGCATTCTTTAAGAAGAGCTATACTCCTGATTTTGAAGCTTACTGTCCGTTTGGTGGCATACAGGCCATTGGGAGTTATTTGCTTAATAATGCACTGGCTTGCACAATGACGAGTGCTCAAATAGTTATGGGAGTATTACTTATTATTGGTGTCTTCCTATTTAGTAAGCTATTTTGCGCATATATCTGTCCCATAGGCACAATAAGTGAATGGCTTGGAAAACTGGGTGATAAATTGAAAGTCAGAATCACCATTAAGGGTATAACAGATAAGCTTCTTCGTTCATTAAAATATGCTCTTCTATTTATTACATTATACTTCACATTAGATACTAACGAATTATTCTGCAAAGAATATGATCCATTTTATGCAATTGCTTCAGGATATGACTCTGACGTTGTTGTTCTTTATGCAACCCTGGCTATTGCTATTGTAATTCTGGGTTCTATTTTCATCAGATTGTTTTGGTGTAAATATCTATGTCCCCTGGGAGCAATTTCGAATATCTTTAAATTTGCCGGATTCTTTATTGCTGTCCTGCTAATATATATCGGGCTACTATTATTTGGTGTTCAAATTCATTATGCATGGCCACTGGCTATAGCAAGTGCAGGAGGATATTTAATAGAACTTCTGGGACAGAAAAGCAGATTCTTTCCAATTGCAAGGATTACCCGAAATGAAGATACCTGCACAAATTGCCAGCTTTGCACCATTAAATGCCCCCAGGATATTGATGTTGCCAGTGTGGAAGTTGTAAAACATGTTGATTGTAATTTATGTAGCGAATGTATTTTGGTATGTCCTGAAAAGGATACAATCCAAATCAATAAAAGGAAAAACTTACGATGGCTTCCTCCAATTGCAGTTATTGTTTTATTCCTTATCGGATTGATGTTAGAATCTGTTTGGGAAGTACCTACTATCGACCAGAAATGGTATACCCAGGAAGAAATGGCTAATGCTGAAACCTTTACCCGGGAGGGACTGAAAAATATCAAATGTTATGGTAGTTCTATGTCATTTGCTTCAAAAATGAAAAGAATTAAAGGTGTATATGGTGTTGCCACATATGTTGGAAGTAATAAAGTGGATATCTATTATGATCCAACAGTTCTGAACGAAGACCAAATTCAGCAAACCTTATTCACCCCTTCAAAAACACCCATTCGTCCTTTGGCCAAAAATATTGAAGAAGTTACAGTTGTGTCTGTCTTATTAGAAAATTTCTTTGACATTTATGATTTCAGCTACCTTTCAAGACTTCTTAAACAGAAAACAGAAGCAGTCGGCCTCCTTTCTGAATACGCTTGTCCGGTTGTTGTTAATATTTATTTCCCGGGAACCCCTGAATTAAATGAAAAAGAATTAATTGAAATATTGGAATCAAAATACTTGAAATATGAATCAGGAGGAAAAGCCCAGGAAGTTGAATTAAAATATGAAGTAGTGAAAGATCTGGAATTTGAATCAATTTCCAGGGGGGAATATATCACACTTCTATTTACGCCCTACAAAAGAAAATTTAATCACTATAGTGATTACGACAGCACTGTGGTGGATGTTTACAGATTAGCTATGGGTAAGAATAGTTTATTGCGTAAGCGTTTGACTTACCTGGTAAGTCATATTTCAAATAACGATGGGGTTATAGGATTACAAACAGTTTTAAATGATGAGTTCAAAGAAGTGGTAGAAATATCATTTGTTGATACAATGACAAATTCCAATCAAATTCATCACTTACTGAATAGTGATACTTTAAGATTCACATATTCAAATGGAAGTACCGGGAAAATTGAAAATATGTTTCATTTTGATGAACCAGGAACAACAACAGAAAAAAATAAATAATTTGCATATGCTTAGCACTAGTGTCAAGTCGACTCTGAAACTTTAAGGTGTCATGCTGAATCCTGCCGGCATGCAGGTTATTTCAGCATCTCATTGTAAAACAGCAGATTCCGAAACAAGCCTGTCCCGAGTTTGTCGTGGGGTTCGGAATGACAGCTAGGACATTTGAAACTTGACATGACACTAGTTAATTAGAACTAATATATTTTATCACTTATAATTCATAACTTACTAACT
>JAYEGO010000130.1:0-4632 GCA_034659155.1 Bacteroidota bacterium
TGACTTAATTGAAAGATCTACATTATTAGCCGCAGTAATAGCCGTGCCATAATTCCCCAGGTAGAGATTGTACCTGGCTAAAAATGCATTAATTGAATTTTCAAGATCGATAGTTGGAATTACTTTGTCCTGGAATTCAGAAGAAACAGGATTTGCAGTAATTTCTGCCAGGGCACTGGTCAACAAATCTACAGATTCAGTCAAAACTGTTGTACGGTCACTGAATTGAGCATCTACACCATTATCAATCGGAGCCTGCTCAAAATTCATTACCAGGTATCCCAGGCAGGTAGCCTTCATAAATTTAGAAAATGCACTGATCCCGCTCTTGGTTCCAGGCTCCAATACAACTCCATCAACATTGGCTAAAATTGTTTCTGCCATTCCTTTGTCACGCAACAGCCGGCTCCACAAGCGAATGACTCCTGCATTTTCACCACTGAGAGAAGTACCTCCATAGGTCAGCTCCATAGGAGTTATGTAAGTACTTGAAACCCCCATTTCCCTTGTTGTAAGTCCGGGAACTTCAACAATAGGGGACAAGGTAGAAGTAGAGAAATGCTGCATAAGGCCAATGCTGGCAGCAATCAGGCCATCTTTGTCAGTAAAGATCTGATCATCAGATGGTGCATTAACGTTCTGGAATTCTTTCTGGCAGGCAGTAAGCATTACCCCGGCCAAAAGAATCAATCCAAATATTTTTACAATATATTTCATATTTTTTAATTATTTATTGTTAAAATGAGGCAGTTATACCAAACTTATAGATGCGGGGAATAGGCACATTAGCCATATCTTGCCCTCGAATTCCATTGCTTTGAGCCTCGGTATTCACCTCAGGATCAAATCCAAAATAGTTATCTATTGACATTAAGTTGCTTCCACTGAGAGTAAACTTGAGTCCGTTGACCCAGGTGTTTAACTTGAGATCATAGCTTAAAGAAACTTCTCTTAGTTTCACAAAAGAACCATCTTCGATAAAAGACTCATAGATAAAGAAATTGGGGAATGCACTACCTTTGTCTTTTTCTCCACGCAGTTCCTGGGCAGTGGCCTCACCCCCCGGAAAGAGGTTAAACATTCTCTTGTCCCAACTCATTACATTGAATCCCTGAACAGCATCAATTTTCACAAAGAGAGTAAAATTTTTATACTCGAACTGGTTGATCAGGGAACCCATCCAGTCAGGATTAGGATCACCAATCAACTTTTTCAGGTTTGTGCCGGAAGGCTGGCCATCGCCAGCATAATCCTGAACAGCTACCGGAATTACCTCACCATCGGGAAGAGTCTTATCCTCATAATGGCCTTTTGCCCTTTGGGTAAATCCATTTGCATCGAGCAATAGGGATCCGTCAGGATTGGTAGCAAAAAAGTAACCATAAAATACACCCAGGGGTTGACCGGATTGCGCAATTGAGGTACCCCACATTCCAAGGTCCATCTTCCCTCCTACCACATGTGTAACCTCATTTTTATTAGTACTGAATGTTCCGGTTATTGTCCACCTGAAGTCATTTTTTCGAACTGCTTCAGCCCTAACCATCAATTCAATTCCATTGTTGGTCATGGTACCTACATTTTCATATCGCTGTCCAAAACCAGTTGATGGAGAAAGGCTCCTCAAAAGCAGGAGATCTTCAATATCCTGCTTATACCAGGAAAATTCAATCCCTAATCTACCATCAAACAAACCCATATCCAAACCAAGTTCCAGTTCCGTTTGCCGTTCTGGTCTTAAATCAGGATTTCCTGAAGTATAAGGCGCAACAAGGCCTGTTTGTGCATTAATAGGTGCCAGACTGTAACTTGTATATATATCATAAGGCCGAAGTGCAGTCAGGTTCCCGGCCTGTCCCCAGGAGGCTCTTAATTTAAATAAATCAAAAACGCCTCCAACGCTGTTGTTTGAAAAGAAGTCTTCTTCTGTTAGCAGGTATGAAGCAGATGCTTTGGGATAGAATTGCTGTCTCTCATCTTCACCAAAAACAGATGCCCCATCAAACCTTCCGGCAATAGTCAGGAAAATCTTATTACTTATTCCAACGGTTTCCTGAAGATAACCTCCCCATATTGCCCTTTGAGTACGATAATCAGCCCGGCCAACTACAGTTCCTGCATCAGTTACAGTTGCAACCGGTCCAAGATGGTCAGTTCGTATAGCAAAGTATTCAGTTTCATCATACTGATAAGTATAACCGGCACCTGTTGTGGATTTGATTGAAGGAGACAGGTCAACAGAATAGGCCGCAAAGATATCTGAATTATAGACTGTATTTGCAAAAGTTGCTTTTTCTGACACTCCGTTTGGCTTGGTATTGAAGCCGACAGGAATAAATAGTCGTGCATCGGAATATGCATGGTCATAACCAAAAACATAATTCACAGTGAGTCCTTTCATAGGAGTTAGCTTCAATTGAATATCACTAACTGACCTTGTATTAGTCTGAGGGGCATCTATTTTGTCAATGGCCTCATAGGGATTTGCCATCCAGCCTATGTTAGGATATACTCCATCCACCGGACTGGCATCATTCAAATTGTCGGCAAATAATACGCTGGTAATCGGACCATAATTCTTACCATTGGGCATTTCCTGGCTAGCATTTCTTGACACCATTGTTCCTACAGAAATGGATGCCCAATCATTGATTGTCTGGTCAATACGCACACGGAAATTATATCTTTTAAAATCTGTATTTTTCACAATCCCATTGTTTTCCAACTGGGAAGCAGATACCAGATACTTGGTATTTCCCTGTCCTCCGGAAACAGAAAGATAATTTTCAAAACCAAAGGCAGTTTCGAAAATATAGTCCTGGTAATCATACCTTGTTGCAGGAATGGCTGAAGTTGGATCACCCGGATCCCACATCAGTTGAGCATCGTTCCAGGGTAATGTTTTTCTTACCTGGTTCATATTTACGCTTGTTGAAAAAGTGATTTTAGGGGCACCGATGGTTCCCCTTTTGGTAAAGATCTGAATTACCCCATTACTGGCACGTGAACCATATATTGCTGCTGCTGCTGCTCCTTTCAATACCTCAATATGGTCAATATCCTTAGGATCGATATCCACCATCCGGTTTTGCATATAACCTCCCAGGTTGATCAATTGAGTTGAATTGTTGTTCACAATCACACCATCTACTATGTAAAGAGGATCAGAGCTTCCGGCAACAGTACTTGCTCCCCTCAATCGAATTGAAACGCCTCCTCCGGGATTTCCGGAGTTTCTCATGACCTGGGCTCCCGCAACATTCCCCTGAAGTGCAGCATCAATACTGACAGCGCCTGAGGCTCCCAGATCATCACTATTTACAGTAGAAATGGCATTCCCAAGTTGACTTTTCTTAGTAAAGCCTGAAGTACCTGTTACAACCACTTCATCAAGCCTGGTAACATCGGTTGATAAAGCAACATTTGCAGTTATAGTACTATTGTCAGCAAGAACCAGTTCCTGCTCCACTGATCTGTAGCCAATAAAACTAAACACCAGTGCATAAGTGCCAGGTTTCATATTCACTGTGAATGAGAAATTGCCATCCAGATCGGTAGCTGTTCCAAAAGTGGTACCAGCAACCATAACGGTTGCCCCCGGAATGGATTCCTCATTGAAACCATCTGTCACCGTACCAGAAATAGTATAGGCAACAGGACTTCCTGACTGGGCTTTTATGCTTTGATTACCAAAGACAAAAGCCACAAACAGGACAATAGAAAAAGTCCAAATTAAAGTTTTCTTCATAACATTTTGTGGTTAATTAATAATTAGGCATTAAAAAGCTTAAAAAATAATAATTTCATGTATTGAATTTATTATCAATCAAAATTATGAAGAAGAAATTATATATCCAAATATTTGTATGACATATTATGTTATACAACACACCATATACTTAAGAACAAGCAAATTCTAATATTAATATTTTTACATTGCATATTTATAACACATTAGGGGCATTGATAAATTATCATGTCAAAATTATGAATGCTTTATTTTTTATTTTAACTTTGTTTATGTCAACTTGTAATACCAATTTATTACAATTATTATGGATAATATGTTTGAGCCAATAGGTGAATCGCAAACCTTGAGTCAGAGAATTGAGCGGAAAATTGAAACTGCCATACGCGAAAAAAGATTGCCCGTAGGGTCAAAGCTTCCCTCTGAAAGGGAGTTGTGCGAGATGTTTGCAGTAAGCCGAACCGCCCTTAGAGAGGCCTTGAGGAGACTTAGTGCCAGAGGTTTGATTGATATAAAAAAAGGTAGCGGTGGATATGTCTCTGATTACAATATAAAAAATGCAATTTCATCTTTACTGCTATATTATGACCTGAAGTTTGACAAGAACTTGATTCTCCAAATTAACCAGGCCCGTGCAATGTTTGAACCTGAAATTGCCAGGCTGGCGGCTGAAAGCAGGACAGAGAAACATGTGAAAGAACTCAGGGCTACAATAGATGAGCTTATTAATTGCAATCACGATGATATCCAGTCTGAAGCTGACCTGGTCAATAAATTTCATGCAAAAGTAACTGAAGCCAGTGGGAATTCATTTGTTATAATCTCCATGGAACCCATTTTTTCTTTAGTCCCAAGGATTCGAAATTTTATCTATGCTAACATAG
>JAYEGO010000131.1:0-4605 GCA_034659155.1 Bacteroidota bacterium
AAACCAATAACCCAATTGTCAAAGTAGCGGGGACAAAGAAGGATTCCATTAAGTCATATAACCTGCCTGTAGGAGCCCATTTGATGGTCGAGGAAAATAATGCCGTAAAAGAAGGAGAAATTCTTGTCAAAATACCTCGTGCAGTCGGGAAATCCGGTGACATAACAGGTGGATTGCCCAGGGTAACTGAACTTTTTGAGGCCAGAAACCCCTCAAACCCAGCAGTGGTATCTGAGATTGATGGTGAGGTTTCTTTTGGAAAGATTAAAAGAGGAAACCGTGAAATTATTATTCAGTCAAGAACAGGAGAGATTAAAAAATACCTGGTTCCGCTTTCTCGTCAGTTTCTCGTACAGGAGAATGATTTTGTAAGGGCTGGAATTCCTCTTTCTGATGGCTCGATTACCCCCGCAGATATACTTGCCATTCAGGGTCCGACTGCAGTTCAGGAGTATATTGTGAATGAAGTGCAGGAAGTATACAGGTTGCAGGGAGTGAAAATAAATGATAAGCATTTTGAGGTCATCGTTAGACAAATGATGAGAAAAGTGATCATTGATGATCCGGGAGATACAAAATTCCTCGAAAAGCAAATTGTTGATAAATGGGAATTTATGAATCAAAACGATTGGATATTTGACCTTAAGTTTATTGAAGATCCAGGTGATTCTACAAACTTACAGGCAGGACAAATTGTTACAGCACGAAAATTGCGTGATGAAAATTCTGTACTGAAAAGGAAAGATATGAAGGTAGTGGATGCAAGAGACGCTATCCCGGCAACATCAAATACAGTTCTTCAGGGAATAACCAAAGCTGCACTTCAAACAAAAAGCTTCATGTCTGCTGCATCGTTTCAGGAAACAACAAAAGTGCTGAATGAGGCTGCTATTTTTGGGAAAGTAGACAGCCTCGAAGGATTGAAAGAGAATGTGATTGTTGGACACCTGATTCCTGCCGGAACAGGTCTACGTTCCTATTCAGACATAGTGGTTGGATCAAAAGAAGAATATGATGCCTTATTAAAGGCTAAGGAAGAAACTGATATTATTCTGGAAGAGTAATCATTCTGAATCGTACTAATATGGAAGATAAAAAGAAAGTTAACCCGGGACAAATAAATATTGAGCTGAATGAGGAAGTTGCTCAGGGAGTATACTCAAACCTTGCAGTTATTACCCATTCAAGTTCTGAATTTGTTGTGGATTTTGTTAGAGTAATGCCTGGAATTCCAAAGGCCCAGGTGAAATCAAGAATTATACTTACTCCTGAGCATGCAAAAAGATTGATGCTTGCATTGAAGGATAATATTGGGAAATTTGAATCTGTTCATGGCCCAATAAAAGATGTTAAAGGTTCAGGCGGGCCTGTTATACCTATGAATTTTGGAGGCCCAACAGCCCAGGCTTAATTAGTTCTTATAAAAAACTATATTGAATCCTCTGCTTATATTTTAAGTAGGGGGTTTTTTACATTTTCAATAGTATCAAACTGCCAATCTTTAGAAATTTTTTATCTTTGCCACTCATTTAGATATATTACTATATAATAATTAATTTTTATATCAATGAAGATATTTGTTTGCCTGGCAAATGTGCCTGATACTACAACAAAAATAAAATTTGCTGATCAGAAGTTTGATGAAACCGGAGTTCAATGGGTAATCAATCCATGGGATGAATTAGCCCTGACAAGGGCCATGGAATTAAAAGAAGATGCCGGATCTCCTGTGAATGAAGTAACAGTTGTTACTGTTGGCGCTATTAGCTCTGAACCAACAATCAGGAAAGCCCTGGCTATTGGTGCGGATAATGCAGTTCGCATAGATGCTGAACCAAAAGACAGCTATTCTGTAGCCTGGTTGTTATCGGAATACCTTAAAAGCTATGAGGGTGATCATCTTGTCCTCACCGGTATTGAGTCAAGTGATTATAATGGTTTTGCTGTGGGTGGAATGCTATCAGAGTTTTTGGGTGTTCCATCTGTCTCCGGCGTGTCAGCATTGGATATAGAAGGAGATCACGCCAAAGTATCACGTGAAATTGATGGAGGCCTGGAGCAGGTAGCAATCAGTACCCCATTTGTTGCTATCGTTCAGAAGGGGATTACAAAGGAGCCCAGAATCCCAGCTATGAGGGGCATTATGATGGCACGAAAAAAACCCCTGGAAGTGGTAAGCCCCGGAAGCTTTGACAATGTAACAGATATGCTTGATTTTGAGTTGCCGAAGGCTAAACCTCAGTGCAAAATGATTGATCCGGAAAATGCGAAGGAGCTAATTGGATTACTTCAAAATGAAGCAAAAGTGCTTTAGACTTGGTGGATATATTGACAATATTTAAAAATTTAATAGTATACTAAAATGGCAGTTATAGTTTTTACAGAATCATGGGATGCTAAGTTTAAGAAGTCATCATTTGAGCTTGTTTCATATGCCAAAGCAATAGCCAATTCTTTGGGATCAAAAACCATTGCAATTTCAATCGCATCAGTTGCTAAGGAAGAGCTTAATAAACTGGGTATATATGGAGCCGATAAAATCATAAGTGTTCCCAATGAGGCGTTTAAGACACTCGACAATCTGGTATATACAAAATTAATTGCAGAGATTGCAGAGAAAGAAGATGCCCGGATTCTGGTTTTAGCACATAACAATACAGGAAAGGCCCTCGCCCCCCGATTATCGGTTCGACTGAAGGCCGGGCTGGTATCTGCAGCTGTTAAACTTCCCTCTTCATACAATCCGTTTAAAGTATATAAAAAGGTCTTTTCAGGTAAAGGTTTTGTTCATCAGATTGTTAATACAGAGAAACAAGTGCTTACACTCTCAAACAATTCTTTTGAGCTGATTGAATCAAATACCACTCCTGAAATCGAAGAGTACTCACCAGAAGTATCTGCTGCAGAAATTAGTACAACTGTTGTGGATATTCAAAAGCAAACAGGTAAATTAATTCTTACAGATGCTGAGATTGTAGTTTCCGGAGGTCGGGGGATGAAGTCTCCCGATAATTGGGGTGCCATAGAGGAACTGGCTGAGCTTCTAGGCGCTGCTACAGCTTGTTCCAGGCCGGTTTCTGACGAAGGCTGGAGGCCTCACAGTGAACATACCGGGCAAACCGGTAAGATCATAGCTCCAAATCTATATATTGCCGCAGGAATTTCGGGTGCCATTCAGCATCTTGCAGGTGTAAGTTCTTCAAAGTGTATAGTTGCCATAAATACAGATAAGGATGCCCCTATCTTTGAGGCTGCTGATTATGGAATTGTTGGTGATGCAGCAAAAGTTCTTCCTGAACTGATTGAAGCTGTAAAAGAAATTTAAGCCTAAATGATAAAGCAAATTGTATTTATTGTTTCTCTGCTACTTACCCTGGGGGTTTTTGCATTTACCTTAAGAAATCTGATTCTTAAGTTTAAACTTACAAGGCCCAAACCGGTTCGAAATATTGGAAAGCGCTTATTAATAACTCTGAAAGTAGCTCTTTTTCAAACTAAGATATTCAGGAAACCAATAATTGGTTTAATGCATGCTCTGGTTTTCTGGGGTTTCTTGGTGATCCTTATTGGAAGTGTTGAGATGTTAGTGGATGGGATATTCGGACTTGAGCACAGTTTTCGTTTTCTGGGCAAATTCTATAATGTCATCATTGCTTCAGGTGATATTTTTGCTTTACTTATAGGGGCATTTATAGTTGCTTTTCTGTTTCGCCGTATTTTCATGCATATCAAAAGGTTCAGTGGTATTGAAATGAAAAAATGGTCACACCAGGATGCCAATATTGCTCTGGCAATGATCTTTTTTCTAATGCTTACACTGACAGGAATGAATTCATTCTATTTGCTCGAAGCCAAACTTCATGGTCATGAATATGCAGGTGCTTTCCCTGTGAGCAGTTATATATCTGTTTTGTTTTCAGGTTTAAGCCCACAGGCAATACATTTGGGCTATGAAATAAACTGGTGGGCTCATATACTTACTATCTTTGTTTTTGCTAATTACCTGCCATATTCCAAGCACTTTCATGTATTCCTTTCTGTTCCGGGTGTTTTCTTTAGCAAGCTTGAACCTCTTGGAAAGATAGATACAATGGAGAATATTACCAGGGAAGTAAAACTGATGCTTAATCCGGAAACAGAATTTGCTGCTTCAGATGATGAAGAGGTAGCTGAACGCTTTGGTGTACTTGATGTGGAAGATGTTAGCTGGATGAGCTACTTTGATGCTCTTTCTTGTACTCAATGTGGAAGATGTACTGCTGTATGCCCGGCAAATATTACCGGGAAAAACTTATCACCCAGAAAACTTATGATGGATGTAAGGGCCAGAATGAATGAAAAAGCACAGGGTTTAATAAAGGATGGTCAGGATTATTCTGATAATAAATCATTGATCAGGGATTATATCTCAGAAGAAGAAATATGGGCCTGTACTCTTTGTAATGCTTGTGCACAGGAGTGTCCTGTGAATATAGATCAGCCTTCCCTGATCATACAAATGAGAAGATTTTTAGTAATGGAAGAATCCTCGGCACCAGCTGAACTAAACTCCATTTTTTCAAACATTGAGAACAATGGCGCTCCCTGGCAGTTTTCGCAGGAAGA
>JAYEGO010000132.1:0-4596 GCA_034659155.1 Bacteroidota bacterium
CCATGAGCATCAAAGACCTGAAGCAAAGAGATGCTTTGGTACCCAAAATTGAATGTTATCTCATTGATATTTGTAGGATTGGGGAATACTGCAACTTCAAAACCTTTATCATCGATACTATTTCCCCCCGATATAAGTGGCATACAATCTGGATAATAATCATTAAAATACAATATCACATCATCCTGTTTGAAGCAGATCAATTCATTATTAATTCCATTAGTTGGTATAGCACCCGAAGTAAATAACAAACCATTAAGGCTGCCTATTCCTTCTATCCATTTCACCCAGGGTTCTGGGTCAAAATGAAATCTCCTTCTTAAAGTATTTCCTATTAAAATAGTATCGACTTTTTGAACCACTAATCTGTCATCATACGGCAGGCAATTAATATTTTTAATGGTATCGCCTTGCTTTAAAGAAAAATCAAATAATATGATTTCTTCATAACCGTATAATTCATTCATAGGTTTAAAAGCATGAACAACTGTGTCCCCTTTGAAATATATCTTTTTATTTTCATCTTCGCGGATACCCCCAATGAATGTGGCATTACTTTTATTAAATATTGTATCATAAAAAATATATAATTTTTTATATGTAATGTCACTTATTACCGTATCCTCTCCAGATATGGCAAATCTTTCATAGGTGTATCTAGGACAACTATCAATTGGGAAATAATAAATCTCACTCCATATTACCCCGGAATCGGGGAAAGCAACATATTCATATTCCTGAGAGAATGATATTAATGGTATTGTGAGTAGAATTCCTGTAATTATTAGTACAGTTTTCATTATCTTGGAGCTGGCTTGTTATATAGTAATGTGTCTTCCCTGGAATATGGCTTTTTTCTTTACCACTGAATTTTCATTCAGGGATTTACTTTCTTTGACAGGGATACGGAATGAAATCATCGATCCTTTCTCTTTTTCTGAATTTATCCAGCTATTTCCTCCGAGTAAAACTACCATCTCTTTGACCAGGGCAAGTCCCATTCCAAGTCCCCTGTTTTTATTGGATGGTTGTCCGTGATGCTTTCTGAAAGAGTCAAATACAAAATCCTTTAGGTCTTCATCAATTCCATCACCGGTGTCTTTTACATAAAGCTTAATGTAGGAGTCACCTTCGGGATAGTAGCCAAATGTAATATTTCCTTTCCTTGTAAATCGCAAGGAATTACGCAAAAGTTGAATAAGGATTTGCCGTATCCTGTCCGGATCTGAATAGACAGGAAATTTTTTACCGGATTCGAATTTATTAAGCAATAATTTCACACCATATCTGCCCTGGACAACTCTTTCTCCTTCAAACTTGTCGTAGAGTTCATCAAGAAGTTCATTCATATCAAATTCAGATTTATTGAGTTGCAAATTACCCGATTTAATCATCGAAAAGTCAACCAGATTTTCGATGGTGGTCAGTAAATCTTCACTATTGCTGTAAATATACCTGGTATAAAGCTCTTTTTGTTGAACAGACTGGTCGTTTTTGGAAAGAATATATGCCAGGCCTGTAATAACATTAAGAGGAGTCCTGATCTCATGGGGAAGATGCTTTAAAAAAATGTCTTTCAGATGATTCATCTCAACCTGGGTACTGGCGAGGGAATTTTCAAGTGAATGAATCTGTTCTTTTAATCCACTGATTAAAAGTTCATAGTTCATAGATTCTTTTTTCATTTCAGGCATATATTCTTGTTTAAAAATCCAATAATATTAAACTTGTTGAAATAAATTCAGTTACATGAAAAGGGGGCACTTACTTTGAACTTCTCATTCAATTTTCCTATTAATTTTGCGAGCAATTTTTTTCGCATTTTCCTTATTATTTGAGTTCCCCATGGCAATTTTCTCAAATTGTTCCAAAGCCTTCTCCGTGTTGTGGGTTTGCAGGTAACAAAATCCAAGATACCATTCGGCATCGTCAATAAAGAGGTTATCCTGATGATCGATCACCTTTTTAAATGATGTACTGGCTTTATAGTACTTATTTAGTTCCATATTAGAGGCCCCACTCATAATGTTGGCTTCCATTTTGCTATAATCCATACTTACAACCTCTTCAAACAGAAGCTGGGCCTTTTTAAAATTTTCTTCCTGGTAAGCTACCAGGGCTTCCATGTAGGTATTGTCTATTTCTACCGATCCAGACCTCAGGTTAACAGGCTCAAACCTGTTATAATACTTATTATACAGGTCATCATTCAAATTGGAACCGGTTTGGATAAACTGGTTTGCAAAAAAGACCATGACCACCAAAAGGGTAAAGGAGGCAGCTGCCACCTGTACGGCCCTGTTTTTAAAGAAATACAAAAGTGCAGGTTGCTTTTCGTTTTGTTCTATTTCTTTGTGTATCATTTTTAATTGAAGTCTCAGGTCAATAACATCCTTTTCAGAAAGGGCTGAATTGATTTCCTGCTGAAGCTTCAATTCTTTACGAAGATCTTCATTCCTCTCAAGTTCCATTTCAAATGATTGGAGTTCCTGACCAGGCATATCTCCTGCCAGGTAACGGTCTACCAGTTTTGTGTATTTTTCTGATGTTTCCATAACTCAAATATTATTTATTAACGAATTTTTTTTATAACCTGAACAGAGTCGTTACTGGAACAACTTAACTCTACCAGAATATAAGTTTAAATAAATTATTTCTTATACCCCGGACAGTGCCGGTACATGATCACCGGCCTGTACCAGGATAAAAGTTCAACTCAGTTGCAAATATTTTATAATGCCAACTTTCTTTCTTAATTAAGTTGGTACATTTTTATTCTATCCCAATATAGGCACAATTATTACATCAGGATCTCCATCTTCTTCTCCATCGCCCCCACGGATAGCTAATAATTCTGTTGTATTCAAAACATTTTCAAAAAATTTGTCAAATGATTCTGTCTTTTCTGTCAATTTCACTTCTCTTGTTTTCATGATTTTAGGATTTTAAGATTTGATTTGGTAATTGTTTATGTTATAAAACTTTGATTTAAACTAATTAGGTTTAAGCTTGATCTCTACTACTTAATCCGGTGAGAAATAGATTTATTCCAAAAAAAGAGATTTATTTTTCAATATTTTGCCTGTTTAGATTGATTCTGTATATAAAACATAGTTAATCAGCATGATAGTAGTTTTGCTCAATTTTCATTATATTTACTGTAAATAAGTATTTCGTACACTTTTTTTAACATTTCCGACTTTTCAGATAGCATTCGTATACTATTATGTTGAAGCATAGTATATTTATGAAGGAATATTTGTAGCTGCTCCAGAACCGTAATTTTTTAGATTGGAATGGAAATTCGTTCACAGATCCTTTTCGTATTTTTTTTCATATTTCTGTCGCTTAGTTACAGCCAGAAAGATGAAAATACGGCTGAAACTATAAAGAAGGCTATGGATTATTACGGGAGAGCCGAAACTCTGTTTGAAACCGGAAAATTCAGGGCTGCCGATTCATTGTATATCCTGGCACAGGAAGAGTTTCAGAAAAAGGAACAGGGAGAGTATCTTATTTCCTGTTTTATGCAAAGAGCCCGAATCAAGTTTAGCACAGGATCTTTAAATGCGGCTGCTGATCTTCTTGACCAGGCTGAAGTAGCCTTTGACATTTACCAGATAAGCCACAGGGATAGTCTGTATTCAAATTATTTGAGTTTGACAGGCTATTATCATATTATAAGCGGGAAATTGAGGCAAGCTGAAAAGGCCTACCTTGAAGCGGTTGAAATCAGGCTGACCAAACAAATGAATGATTATCCTTTGTCTCTGATGTATAACAACCTTGGTTTTATATATGATCAGCAGGGAGATTATATTAAAGCTGAAGATTATTTTACAAAGACCATGGAAGTAAGGGAAAAATTTTTAGCTCCGGATGACATAAGGTTGGCTAGCACCTATATCAATTTAGGTGGTTTTATGGCAAAGATTGAAAAGATTAAGAGATCCAGGGAATATTTAGAGTTGGCAAAAGAAATTTACATTGACCAGTTTGGCCCCGACTATATTGAACTGGGTAGAGTTTTTACTAATATGGGAGTGCTTTCTTATAAAAGTGGTGATTATAATGAAGCCAGGGATTATTTTCTAGAGTCTGTTCGTTTATTCAGTAAATTTCCGGTTGACTATGCCATGGAAATGGTATCGTGTTATAACAACCTGGGTTTGTGTGAACATGAGGAGAAAAATAATAAGGAAGCTCTTAACTGGTATTTTAAAAGTGTGGGTTTAGTTAAATGGAGGGATCCGGCCAGTCTTGGAAGAATCTACAACAAAATAGCAAACGCTTATAAAGATTTAAATGAAGAGCTGCTGGCTGAACAATATTTTCAATTGTCTATTAACAATGCCATTCAAAATAAAGGCAATAAACATTTGGATCTTGCTTCAACATACATGAATTACGGTATTTTCCTGATGGAAAGAAAGGTTTTTAGTACGGCCTTTGATAATTTTACAAAGGCACTTGAACTTTATCTGGATAATTATGGTACAAAACATCCTTCTACATCCCGATGTTTTCATAACATCTCTGAGTTTTACCGGGAAACCGGCCATCCTGACTCTGCCCTGAAATATGTTCAGGAGGCTT
>JAYEGO010000133.1:0-16807 GCA_034659155.1 Bacteroidota bacterium
TAAGTTGAACGAATCCCGATAGTGTAGCGTATCGGGATAAATGAGTATAATACTCCGATGCTTGCATCGTTTTGAAAACAAATTCCTATCTTGATACCTCGTCAGCTTTGCTACGAGGTAGTTCATTATATCTTTTCCAATAGAACCACTGCTTGAGCAGATACTCCTTCCTGGCGCCCTACGAATCCTAATTTTTCTGTGGTAGTTGCCTTTACAGACACTTGCTCCTTTTCGATAGCAAGAACCGAAGATAGCTTCTTTTTCATCTCTGGGATATAAGCTTTTATTTTAGGTGTTTGCAGGCAAAGGGTACTATCAATATTCACAATTGAATACCCCGATCTTTGGATAAGTTTATAGCTTTCTCTCAATAGTATTTTACTGTCAATTTCCTTATATTTTGAATTACTATCAGGGAAATGTGATCCAATATCTCCAAGGTTGGCAGCACCCAGCATAGCATCTATTATGGCATGTATCAATACATCGGCATCGGAATGTCCTATTGTTCCTATATCATTGGGAATAACAATTCCTCCAAGGTTTAAGTCATGGGCCTTACCTAATTTATGTACGTCATATCCGATTCCAATTCGGTAGGGCATTGTTTCTTGCTATTATTTGGGAGGATCAAACGAAAATAAAAGTGAAAATCTGAGTGTATTGGAAAGGGGGTGGTTCTGGTGCAATGGTAATAAATAGGAAAAGTCGATATCCAAAACATTTAGCTTAAGTCCCACTCCCATAGTAAAAAATTTGCGGTTTCCTTTGGTAGAATGTTCATGAAAATAACCTCCCCTGACAGCAAATTGTTTGTTGTACCAGTATTCTAAACCAACAGAATAAGTAATTTCATTAAACTCTTCGGAAATACCTCCGGGGGCATCGTAAAAAGACTGGAACATTCCAACAGGAACAGATACATTGGGGTCCATGCCATATTTAATATCACCTTCAGTGACAATAGTTCCATCATCCAGGGTGTCACTTTCTTCCCAGTACACAGGAGGTGTAGGAACCAGTAGTTTATTCAGGTCTACAGTCAGGGCAACTGAATTAAATTCATCGATGTCAAGACCGATTATTCCTCCAATTCTGAGGTTTGTGGGTATAAAATCTGGATCTTTATCATCTGTATAGGATACTTTTGTTCCAATATTGGAAATGTTTACTCCAAAACCTGCATTTCCATTCAGTCCAAACAATTTAACATCTCTATTATAATAGGTCGAAATATCTGCCGCAAAAGAATTTCCAGGTTTACTTTCTGCTCCGTTTACGGTTACCCCACCGGCAAGGTTGGAATAAATCCAGCGGAAGGCAATCCCTCCTGAAATATAATCGCTAAAAGCCCTGGAATAAGCCAGGTCTATGGCAAATTCATTTGGATTGAAATTTCTTGTAACATTAGCAAACATATCAGTAAAGACAATATTTCCGAGTGAAAAATATAAAAGGGATGCGCTTACCACTTGTTTTTTATCTATCCTGTAGTATCCGGTAAGGTAGGCAAGGTTGATGTCTGACACCAGGTTCCGCAACCATGGGGAATATGAGAGAGAAAATCCTCCTGAACCCTCAATAAAGGCATATTTTGCAGGATTCCAATG
This sequence comes from Bacteroidota bacterium, assembly GCA_034659155.1. GTDB lineage: Bacteria > Bacteroidota > Bacteroidia > Bacteroidales > VadinHA17 > JAYEGO01. The sequence continues at coordinate 1,611 of JAYEGO010000133.1, forward strand.
CTGGGAATTAATATCAGGCGAGGTGGCAACTCCTGCATCGCCCATAGCTCCAGCCCTTGAATCAGGTGCTATTGTTAAAAAAGGGACAGCCGTCTGTATTGCATTGAGCTGACCTGTAACCTCACCTCTTGAAATTTGAGCGTTAAGAGCCTGGGTCAGCAGTAGAGCTGTAACTAAAAGGAATAAATTGACTTTAATCTTTCTTATCATTTCTAATTTGAAATTCGTGTTACAAATATAGTTTATTTTGGAGTGTGCTTATCTAATTTTAACCATTTTTCCAGTAATCTCATTGATCGTTCCTTCCCTGCTGCTTATAATCGCCTTGTAGATAAAGAAACCACTTTCCACATAGTTGCCATTTTCATTCTTGCCGTCCCAGTAAATGGGATCAATTCGGTAGCCTGTTGTATAAAAACGTTCCTGAATGGTTTTTATTATTCTTCCGGAAAGGTTATAAATATGTATCGTAACAAGAAGATCGGTGTCTGGCAAATTGTGTTCCAGACTAAAACTGGTTCCAAATGAAAAAGGATTTGGATAGTTCATAATGTTTTGTATGACAGACTTTTCTGAAGATACCCTGAAGCAAATGCTGGCGGTTGAGGAATTGTTGTAAACATCCCATACTTTTAGACTTAGCGTATGCTCCCCTTTTGACAGCTTAGAGAATGGGAACAAGATACTTCCACTCTTATAAGTGTCAAGGTCAGATTCAAAATAATTGTTCAGGATAAACGGATTAGAAAATTCATCATCCAGGATGGCAATAATATCATGTCCGATACCGGTACCTATGGTATTTATTCCTGATTCGTCAGAAACCAGTGCAAAAAGAATGGGGCTGTTGTCGGTAAGCCCCCCGGATATAAAATGCTCGTCATTCAGGTATAGTTTGATTTCCGGTCCAAGGGTATCGGCTTCAATAGTATCTGAGATTCCCCCGATCATTAGATCCTGCAAATATCCCCTGGCATCGGTCTCGTTCTCCCGGTCCTGGGCATAGTAACTTATTTTCCCAGGGCCTGTCTGGAAAGAAATATCCTTGGGAACCTGAAAAGTAAAATTGAATTGCCCCTGATGGATACTTGCCCTTCCTTTATAAATAATTTTATTCTGAACCTCGAATTCCATGATGGCTGTGCCATTGTTGCTCAAGGTTTTCACAGTACTCTTCTTATCGTACACGCTGGGGATTACAGAGCCTTCCATATTATGAAGAGTGTCACCATGGTGGTTTTCAATATGTCCGGATATGCTGTACAGGCTTAAACCTTTAAGTGTGTCATGAAAAGAGCTTGCCGGAACACCATTGATTGAATCGGTAAAGACAAATTGTTTTGGATATGCCAGTTTTAATGCCGGATCTCCAAGGAGAGTGAAGTTTCTTTTATTGATGCCGGCACCGGATTCATTTTTGGTAAGGCGCAAAACATCTCCAAGACTCCGCTGTTCACCATTGGCATCGTTTTCAAATACAAATTTGTAGAAATTCTGATTGAGAATGAAATTCGGACTGGAATAAACCAGCCTGGTAGTAGTAAGAAGCGCAATACCTCCTCCTTCAGGGTTCAATAAAACATGTTCTCCTGCCGAAGTTTTTTTGGTAATTTCTCCATATATGTTCTTATCAATATCATCAAATCTGCTAAATTCACAAGTTGCAGTGATAAATAGAGGAAGTTTCTTTCTATTGGTCCATGATTGTATATCATTCAGCCCAAGGATATCTTCATGTGCCAATCCTCTTTCGTTTCCATGTCCGGTATAATTAAAAATCAGTATTCCTGATTCAATTGCTTCATTGATTGCCCTGTTAACATCTGGGTATGACTCACCGGCAGGAGTGGAAACCTGTTCATATGCATCCAGGAAGATCTTTTGTATGTTGAAAGATGGATAGAGAGTATCTAAATTCTCACAAAGAGTATTGGCATCTCTCATGTGTATGTTGTTGTCCTCATCATCACCAACGAAACAAAGCTGGTTTCTCCAGCCACTATAAGAGATGGTGTCATAATAACTGAGAATTTTATCTGCAACCGAGCTTGCTTCCGAGAGGGTGTTAGATGGAATTCTTCCAATCCCAATATCTATCAGGCCGCTTGCACCACCTTCTGAATCATCAAGCAATCCATAGAAATCATCAGTAACATAGGAAAGAACCGGGCTCAATGAATTCCATGACTGATATGTAGGAATAAGGTTGGAGTTATTTTCATGATCAGATCTGTTATCAAAAGAACCATCTCCATATAGCAGGAGGTATTTAAGCAAACTTTCTGAATCAGAGTTATCGTATATGTTTTTCATGAAGTCGCGAATGGCTGCAGCATCCCTTGTGCCCGATGAAAATTCATTATATACTTCTTCAGGTTCCACAACCATTACTGTCAGTTGGTCTTTCTCCCTGTGAAATGCTGCAACCCGTTCAGCCTGTTCTTTAAAAATGGCCGGGACAACAATTATCATATCCTGGTTTATAAGCGACCGGAGGTTTTGGTTAGGCAGATTGTAATCAGTGACCTCAGGGACCAGGAAATTTTGTTTTCGAAATGCTATATATTTTCTGAGTGAATCTGTGGTCGCAATAAAATATGATCCGGCAGACTCGGACTGGAGGCTTATGTTTCCTATATTATGTATGTCTGTAATATCCCATATTTGAAGAGCATTTTCATTGTGTTTCAAATGAAATCTCCCGGTCGAGCTGGCTTGTACTGATTCAATATCCCTGAAATGCATTTGTGCCCCCTCAAAAACAAGGTCTTTCCTCAGGTTTATTGTCAGGAAATCGAGCCAGAATTTCGATGATGATGGGTTTATGTTATAGGGTTCAACTTCAAATGCTAAAGTTCCGGGATTAGGTAAAAACGATGTCGTTTTTTCTTTAGTTCTGGCGTAGTTTGAAGTATAACTGTCAAGTATAACTGAAGAAACTGTTAAGCTTGTAACGCTCTGGCTATTTAGTTTAATATAAAAATTTGAGGAGGATGCTGATCTTGCAGCCACGCGTATTTTCAGTTTCCCAACCGATCCTGGAGAAATGTTTTCGCCGGGAAAAACTATTTCAGTAGGCGGAGAAGGTGGTAAGGGCTCAAACCATTGAATTCCTGATCTGATCAGGTTCTCGGTTTCCAACTCATGCATATAGTATTGATCGTATTGATAAATCTCCTGATCGGGCGGGGCAGCAGGGGTTTCAATATCCTGAATAGTATTTGAAGCACCATTTCCAGAAGTTAAAAAGTAATAGGATGCATCATCGTAGAAGTGCATTTTATGCAAAAACATGGAGTCTGTTGCATTGTACTCCCAGCTAACAGGTCCCTGCCCGTAAAAAAGCATATAATCCCCCTCATTAAAAATTCCATCTCCTCCTTTTTCCAGCCAGATTGCATTTTTAATCAAACCTGTATCTCGGGGTTCATAGTTCATTACAGGTAGCATTTTGCCTCCGTTTCCATATATTTGCGGAGTGGACGGATCGCTTAGCAGTCCTGCAAGTTCTTCATAACTCAATTTGTAGATGCCTGTTTCCTGAATCTTAAGTTTTACCCAGTCGCCTGTGCTAAGCACAGAACTTTGCGGAATAGAAGATTTCTTTATTGATTTTTGAACATTTATTGATTTGGAGTAAATAAGAATATCAAAAGCCACCACCTGCTGGATCATTCCGGTAGCTGCATCTTTCATAAATGGGACAAAACTCAATTCAAGGTAATTCTTCTTACGGATCTTATTAAAATCAGCCTTAACTATCAGCTCAGTTCCTGTTAAGTTTTGAAGATCAGTTATAGATACAATAGCAGGGTCTATAGTTTTAACCTTTGTTATTTGGATATTGAATTCAGGTGATAATATGTGTCCGGGAAGCTCAACTAATTCATTGTACACCGGTAGTAAGCCGGAATTGTAAGAGCAATGGTTAAAATGTAGTAAGTAGTTGGTTCCATTTGATAAAGGTGGCTCAACAAATACATCCTCAACACGTTTTAGGGACAGGCCATCAATCTTGCGGGAAAGAGATAAGTACTGTGCACTCCCTTCAACAGGAATTAATAGCAGGAACAGGGAAAGAGATATTTGCAGAAAAAACTTCAATTAGCTTTTAATTTCTAATGGTAAGTATAGTGACTATGTTTGCTGAATTTGTGTAAATTTCAACAATAAAACTCATAATTATCTGTTTCCAAATTTAAACGATGTTTTTTTTAATTTATTGCTAATTTCGTTCATTCTCAGGAATGTTAATTGTTCTGCTTTTTTGTGAATAGAAAGATAAAAATATATATTTCTCATGGCAGTTTATCAGGAGTTCTTTTTCTTCTGATCATATTCTCTTTAAATACAAGATTTTCAGAAGCACAGGATCCCTATTTTTCGCAAGTAAATAGCAATATTCTTTATACAAATCCGGCCTTTGCCGGAGTGCAGGCTCAAAGTAATTTATCCTTAGCATACAGAAATCAGTGGCCTGGAAAATCAACAAAATTTGAGACTTTTTATGCTTCCTATGACCAGCCAATTGAAGTTTTGCATGGAGGCATTGGGCTTGTTGCCATGAATGACAGGTCGGGAAGTGTGTTGAATATGGTTCATCTTTCAATAATATATGCCTATAACCTTCAGATTAGCAATACATTATTTATGCAGGCAGGATTCCAGGTGTCGGCAAACCAAAGAAATATACGAACAGACGGTTTGATTTTTCCTGATATGATTAGTCCGGCATTGGGAATATTCCGGGAAACCAATGAGAGTCTTACTAATAGTCAAAAATTTTATATGGATTACAGTGCCGGATTTATTGCCTATTCCGGGGAGTGGTTTGGTGGCTTTGCTATCCATCACCTGACAAAACCGGCAATTTCTGAATCAGAGAGGGATGAATTTCAGCTTTCCCGGAAGTTCGGGTTCCATTTAACCCGGAACCTGTTACTGAATGAGCGTTCCAGGCGTGAAGATTCATGGATAATAAGTCCGGGAATTCAATATTTTAATCAAAAACCTTTCAGTTACTTCAACATCGGATTTATACTTAGCAAGTCTCCTGTTTCAATGGGCATACAGCTGCACAATGATTTTCAGTTCGATTCTTCTTTTTTGAGTTTTTCACTTGGTTTTTCAAACCCTTTAGTGAAATTTTCGTATAGTTATGATGTATTATTAAGTAATTCTTCATTATATAAGACTCCTGGAGGCACTCATGAACTTAATGTTGTCATTAGATTAAAAGAATTTAGTAAAACCAGATTGGTTCGCACAATAAAATTACCTGCGAATTAGTTATTTGGGTAAATAAAATATGAGTCTTTGAATTTTTTTTAATTATATTTGAAAAATAGTACTAAATCCACAATAAAAACCGGAATATCATGAATCTTAAAAATCTCAGAGTGCTTTCCATTATTCTTATAGGATTCTCTATGATTACCTCTTGTAGCTTATTAGGAGGTGGAGGGGGAGCAAATGAATCATCTACAACAGGATGGACTTATAATGATCCGGAATGGGGTGGCTATGAGGTAATACAGGAACACGAACAATTAACAGGTCCCGGACTCGTCCTGATTGAAGGTGGAACCTTCACCATGGGAAGGGTAGAGCAGGATGTGATGTTTGAATGGAATAACATTCCCAGGCGCGTTACAGTATCTTCTTTTTATATTGATGAAACAGAAGTAAGAAACGTGGATTATCGTGAATACCTGCACTGGGTTAGAAGGGTGTATGCAGATTATCCCGAAGTATTTGTAAAAGCTTTACCTGACACTCTTGTCTGGAGAAGTCCTCTTGGTTATAATGAGCCTTATGTAAAGTATTATTTCCGTTATCCTTCTTACAACGAATATCCTGTAGTGGGTGTTTCATGGGAGCAGGCGAATGATTATTGTGCATGGAGAAGTGACAGGGTTAATGAGATGATTATGATCCAGGAAGGAATTCTGGATTATGATCCCAATCAGTTAAATGAAAATAATTTTAATACTGAAGCTTATCTTGCCGGACAATATGAAGGTATTGTAAACCAGAACCTTCCAAGTATGGATCCAAATATTGAAGAAAGAAGGGTAATGATGGAAGATGGATTACTGCTGCCAAGATACAGACTCCCAACTGAAGCAGAATGGGAATATGCTGCCTTAGCATTGATTGGTAATACCTTTGAAGAAAGAGTTTATGGAAGGAGGGTATATCCCTGGGATGGGCATTACCTGAGAAATGCCGACAGGAAGAATCGAGGTAAATTCATGGCTAACCTGACGCGTGGACGTGGAGACCTAATGGGTGTTGCAGGACATTTAAATGACAATGCAAGCGTTACTGCCCCTGTGGATACATATTGGAAAAATGACAACAATCTTTTTTGTATGGCAGGGAATGTGAATGAGTGGGTGGCCGACGTGTACAGAGATATGAGTTTTGAAGATGTGGATGAATTTAATCCTTATCGGGGAAATGTTTTTATGGATCTTGAAAGAAGTGAAGATGGTACTCTGGTTGAAAAAGATAGCCTGGGAAGATTGAAGTATGTACAGATGAACCCTTCAAGAATGGCTGGAAGAAATAATTATTCAAAAGCAGACTACCGTAATTTCAAGGATGGGGATAAAAGATCGTCTCTCCTGGGAGATGATGATACCAACTGGGATGGTGATGATGTCAAGGGATCTATGTACACACAGAATGTAGGCGATTTTAATACCTTGATCAATGATAATTCAAGAGTGTATAAGGGCGGATCATGGAGGGATAAGCCATATTGGCTCAGCCCGGGTGCCAGACGTTACCTTGACCAGACTTCATCCAGAGATGATCTGGGCTTTAGATGTGCTATGATCCGTGTTGGATCTCCAGGCGGATATTAATCGATATTTTTCAAATGAAACCAAAAAACCTCATTTTTTTGAATGAGGTTTTTTTAGTCCGGCTAAATGAGAATTCAGGATATATATAAATTATTCTTAGAGGCAGGGTCCATTTGTACAGATTCCAGGGAAGTTCAGCCAGGTAGTTTCTTTTTTGCTCTGAAAGGAGAAAATTTCAATGGAAATGAATATGCTTCTGATGCCCTGACCAGGGGATGTGCCTACGCTGTAATTGATGAAAGGCAATATCTGAAGGATAATCGGACTATCCTTGTTGAGAATAGTCTCACTACACTCCAGGCCCTGGCTGAATATCACAGGAGTCAATTTCCAGTTGAGCTTATTGCAATTACAGGTTCGAATGGAAAAACTACTACCAGGGAGCTTATTAGTGCTGTGCTTGGTACAGGCAAAAAGGTATTATCTACCCATGGGAATCTGAATAATCATATAGGCCTGCCGCTTACATTATTAAAGCTGAATAAAGGAACAAAGATCGCTGTGATTGAAATGGGGGCCAATCATATTGGAGAAATTGGCCGTCTGTGTGAAATTTCAAAACCGACACATGGGCTGATTACAAATATCGGATATGCTCATATTGAGGGTTTTGGATCTGAAGAAGGAGTGATTCAGGCAAAATCTGAGCTTTATACATGGCTTGGTAAAAACAAGGGGGTTATTTTCAGGAATAGTGATGATAAAATATTGAATAAAATTTCTCCTCCAGGATCTCAGATCGTTCCTTATTCTATTAAGGAAGCCGGAGTCGGCAATTTTGAGGTGTTTGGAGCCGATCCGTTCTTGCAGTTAGTGTGGGAGAATGAAGGTGAGAAGCTAAAGCTCAATACTCAGCTATTTGGGAGCTATAACCTGATAAATATTGTAGCAGCTATTTCTGTAGGGATGTATTTTGGTATTGCACGGGAAAAGATAATTGAAGCTATTGAATCTTATTCTCCGGAGAATAACCGGTCACAGATTCGGCAAACTGAAAAACAAAATGTTCTGGTACTTGATTCATACAATGCCAATCCCTCAAGCATGACTGTGGCAATTGAAAGTTTTTTAAATTTAGGCGGGAAGAATAAAGTACTTATTCTGGGAGACATGTTTGAACTTGGCCCGAATTCTCTGGATGAGCATGTTAAGCTGGTTCATATTTTAGAAGGAATCAAGGATATGAAAGCAATTCTCCTGGGCAAGAGTTTTAAAAAGGCTGCTGTAAGTACTTCCTTTCAATGCTTTTCCTCCACAGATGAATGTTTCAAATATCTAAAGAGAAATCCATTGGAGAATTCCTTAATATTGCTTAAAGGATCCAGGATGATGGCTTTGGAATCTCTGGTTTCTGCTTTGTGATTTCATTTTTATGCCTTGACAGCTTGTTCCAAAGGGAATCCCTTAAAGGCTTGCGAGCTTAATCATTTTCTTCACTTGTAACATGGAAAGTGAATATGATAGATTGTAACTTTGAACAATAAAAACCAATATAAAAACTTTGAAAATGAGTAGAATAATGGATCCGATTGGTCGTTTGATGGGACTGAGATATAAGTCGCATCCCTGGCATGGAGTGGAAATTGGAGATGAAGCTCCGGAGGTGCTTACCTGTTTTATAGAAATGGTACCTACAGATACAGTAAAATATGAGGTCGACAAGGTAAGCGGGTATTTGAAGATAGACAGGCCGCAGAAGTATTCAAATATCGTCCCAGCCCTTTATGGTTTTATTCCTCAAACCTATAGTGGAGAGAATGTTGCTGAATTCAGTCGCAAGAAAACTGGTGATAAAAATATAACCGGAGATAGTGACCCCATTGATATACTGATCCTTACAGAAAAAGAAATTACTCATGGAGATATACTGGTTAAAGCCAGGCCGATTGGTGGGTTTAGGATGATTGACAATAATGAGGCAGATGATAAGATTATTGCCATACTGAATAATGATGCTGTTTATGGGGCATATAAAAATATTAGCGATATTCCGGAAATGATATTGGCCAGGTTGAAGCATTATTTCCTTACCTATAAAGACCTTCCAGGGAATAAAAGAGATTGTGAAATTACCCACACATACGGTATTGAGGAGGCCTATGAGGTAATTAATCTTTCTATAAAGGATTATCGGTTAAGATTTGAATCTTTAAATGAGGCTCTTATGAAAGTCTGAGTCAAAACCACAAATGCAAGGGTTCCAATTAATTTATATCTAACTGGCTGAATTTTTTCTTTCCTCTCAGGTAAAAATTAAAAATCATACTGCCTTTAAATACCTGGGTGGGATAAGATTTATTATGTTCCTGGTTTACTTTTCGAAATTTCCTGTATTTTCGGATTGCCTTGTAAAAACTAAAATGTGCTTTCAAGACAACATAAAAATGAATCGGCTTCAGGCTGAGGAGGTATTTTATAGCTGCAATACCATCCAGTATCATTCTGGAAAAGAGTATTGGTGTCAAATTATTACCGGGAAGATTTTTATATAACAGGATGAGGTTGTTCCTGAAGTTTAAGAATAATTTATAAGGGTGTTCATTTGGAAGGCTTCCTCCTCCAACATGAAATACGCTGGATTCCGAGGTGAACATGATTTTGTATCCCTTATTCTTCAACCTCCAGCATAGGTCAATCTCTTCCATATGTGCAAAGAAAAAGCCATCGAATCCATCTAAGTCATGAAAAAGTTTGGCTCGAATTGCCAGACAAGCTCCGGTAGCCCAGAAAACCTCAGTCAATTGATCATACTGTCCCTCATCTTTTTCAATCTCATCTAATATTCTTCCCCTGCAGAAAGGGTAGCCATATTGATCAATGAATCCTCCCGCAGCACCTGCATATTCAAAATTCTCTTTCTCATGAAAGGATCTTATTTTTGGCATCACTGCAGCAATAGCAGGGTCTTTCTCCAGAATATCTATGAGTGCCTGTTCCCAGTTTTCGCTTACTTCAACATCTGAATTTAGAAGTATGTAAAATTCTGTCTCTACCTGCTGAAGGGCTTTGTTATAACCTTCGGCAAAGCCATAATTCTTTTCCAGTTCAATCAGCTTTATATCTGGGAATTCTGATTTAAGGAAGTCAAGGGAATCATCTGTTGACCCGTTATCAGCTACCACAATTTCAGTATCCTCATTATCAGTATGTTTTATAACTGAAGGAAGAAACTGCCTAAGATGCTGTTTCCCATTCCAGTTCAATATTACTATTGAGGTTTTGATCATATTTTTTTCGGGCTGATCGTTCTGATTCTTGTGATTGAGAATTGTTAAAATTAAGGGTTTTCTCGGAATTACAAATATTTTGAAAAGCTTTAGGGTGAAAAAGTGCTGTTAATTAATTAACAGCAGAATCTTCCCTTCAAATTACAGCCGTCAGACCACTCCCAGTGGTCAGACGAGTAGATAATATTCAGGGACACATAGTTTTATTAACCATATTAAGGAATTCCGGAAATAGATTTGAGTTAGCTGCCACAATTTCTTTCCCAAATACGTAATTCTCACCTCCTGAAAAATCGCCAATAAGTCCTCCTGCCTGTTTAACTATCAAAGCACCGGCAGCTACATCCCATGGCTGGAGATCGTATTCATAAAAGCCATCAAACTGACCACGTGCAAGGTAGGCCAGGTCTGTTGCTGCAGATCCTAAACGCCTTAAGCCATGTGTGTTTTTCATGAAAAAATCCATACTTTTCAGAAATGGTTTCATGCGTGAGAAATTTGAATATGGGAATCCGGTAGAGATCAAGGCATCCTGCAGTTTCCCCGTTTTAGAAACCGAAATTATTTTATGATTGCAGTAAGCAGAAGCATTTTTCCAGGAAAAGAAAACTTCATCTGCCCCAATTTCATAGATTACTCCCAGAACAATTTCTTGTTTATGCATTAATGCAATACTGACAGAATATGGAAAAAGACCATGAATGAAATTGGTAGTTCCATCCAGAGGATCTACTATCCACTGGTAAGATCTTCCTTCCACAGTATGAGTATTTTCTTCCCCAAGAAATCCGGCTCCAGGAATAAGATGTTCCAGTTTGCTGAAAATAAATTCTTCAGCTCCTTTATCAACATAACTAACAAAATCATGCAATCCTTTTCTTTCTATTGATTCAGATTTAAAACCTTCCCGCTCTTTGCGGATAAATACTCCGGCAGAGTAGGCAATATCCACAACACTATAGCATATATCTTTAAGCTTGAACATATAAAAATTTATGTATTAAGAAAGGTGTGTTGAACTTCAGGAAATATAATTAAGATTTATGGCTGCTTAGAAACTTGTAATGCTCTATCTGAGAGTTTATTTTCTTTCCTCCCGTTTTTTTGTATTGATTATTCTGGCTATCATTGATTATTCTGGCCTTCACATTGTCTGATAAATGAAGCTCAATAATATGTCTGAGTTCTTTTTGCAGGTCAGGGTCAAGGATAGGAGATACAGCTTCAACGCGGTGATCTAGATTCCTGGTCATCCAATCGGCTGAAGAAATATAATACAATTCATTACCATCATTTTCAAATATAAAAATCCTGGAGTGCTCAAGAAACCTGCCTACAATACAGGTGGCTTTAATATTTTCACTCAGTCCGGGTACTCCCGGAATAAGAGAACAAATACCCCTGACGATAAGTGTGATTTGAACACCTGCCTGGCTTGCAAGATATAGCTTGCTGATCATTTTACGGTCAACAAGATTATTGAGTTTAAGAATAATAGAGGCCTTTTTGCCATTTTTCACATTTTCTATTTCATTATCAATAAGTTCTACCAGTCCGTTTCTCATAAATACCGGAGACACAAGCAGGTAATTGAGTTGTATTGGTTTGTATGGGAATTCAATGAAATTGAAGATTGTTCTTACTTCCCTTGTTATTTTTTTATGAGCTGTAAACAGGCTGACATCGGAGTAAACTCTGGCTGTCCCTTCATGAAAATTACCTGTACTGATACAGGAAGTATACCTGGTCTTTTCATGTTTCTGAATCTTTCGGCCTATGAGTAATAGTTTTGCATGAACTTTAAGTCCCGGAATTCCAAAAATGACTTTAGCACCTGCTTCTTCCAGTTTTTTCGACCAGTAAATATTTGATTCTTCATCAAACCTTGCCTGGAGCTCTATAACAACTGTAACTTCTTTGCCGTTGAGACTGGCATTAATAAGCGTATTTATTACTTTAGATACTCTGGCAACCCTGTACAGGGTAATTCTAATAGAAGTAACTGTTGGATCTATAGCAGCCTCACGCAAAAGATTTACAAAGTGCAAAAAATTGTGATAAGGGAAATAAACAAGAATATCTTTTTTATCAATCAAGTCGAATATGCTCTCTTCAGGACAAAAGGAAGGATGAGTCAGGGGTTTGAGCTTTTGATATTCAAGATTTTTTGGACCAATATTCGGAAATTCCATAAAGTCTTTAAAATTATGGTACCGGCCCCCGGGAATCAGATAGTCATCGTTATCAATTCGCAGCTGGGTTTTCAGGAATCCCATTAGGTCAGGGTCCATTTTTTTATCATAAACAAAGCGCACCGGTTGTCCTTTTTTTCTACCTTTTACTCCCTTTGAAATTTTCTCAAGAAAGCCTTTTGTAAGATCATTGTCAATGTCCAGTTCAGCATCCCTTGTAATTTTTATGGTATAGGAATCAAAATTTGTATAGGGAAACTTTCTGAAAATATATTTCATCTGGGATCTTATGACATCATCAAGGAGAATAATAAATCTTTTGTCTCCTTCCCTGGGCAATTGAATAAAACGAGGCAGGGTTTTCCGGGGCAATTCCATCAGCGAATATTCAAATTTCCCATCAGGTTTATCATTAGAAAGTTTTGTGGCAAGATAAATGGATTTATCTTTTAAGGGGGGAAACCTTTTTGCATTATTAAGCATGATGGGGCTGATCACCGGAAGTAAATGTTCGATAAAATAATCTTTCACGAACTCGTGTTGCTTCTTATTCAGCAGTTTTTCGTTAATAATATATACACCTTCTTTTTCAAGTTCCTCAAGAAGTGTATGAAAAATATCATCGAAGAAGTTTTGGAGCTCTAAAACTTTTTTCTGGATTTGGTTTAAGAGTATTTTAGGTTTTTCATGAGTAAGTTTACTTGTGTCGACTTTCAGTTCACTTAGTCGCTTTACCGAGGCAACCCTGACTTTAAAAAATTCATCCAGATTGTTAGAAAATATCCCAAGGAACCGGAGTCTTTCAACCATGGGGACACTTTTATCAGCAGCTTCCTGAAGGACAGCATGATTGAATGTAAGCCAGCTAAGCTCCCGGTTAATAAAATCTTTTCTAATCTCCATCTCTGAAACTTTTAAGGATGATTTTTCTTCGGATAATTAAATTCATGATCAGTCAATATATCCGGACTAATTTTTTCCCAGCTATCCGCGTTAAACTCAAGCCACACATATGCTGATGTTGGCACATTATCAAGATATTCAGGAAGATAATAATTTGCAAGTTCGGTAAATCCCGGGTTATGTCCAAAGATTGCCAGGTGATTAAAACTATTATCCTGCTTTTTTAATAATCTGACAATTGAATTTGGATTACCCATGTACAGCTCATCCAGAATTTTTATTTTCCCAAAACTATGATCCATGGTTCTGGCATAGATTACTGCCGTATATAAAGCCCGGTTTGCAGGACTGCTCAGGAAAAGATCCGGGGTGTTTGGTCTTTTTTTCAGTGCCTCAGCCATTTTATAGGCATCTGAATATGCTCTCAACTTCAATGGCCTGTCATAATCAGACAGATTCATATAGTCCCAATCAGATTTTCCGTGGCGTACAATAGTGAGGATCTTACTCATTTGATCTTAATTAATGAATATTAAAATATTACAGAAGCTGGCTGGCTAATTCTGCCAGGTAGCTTCTTTCCCCTTTAACCAGATTTACATGTGCAAAGATATCCTGACCCTTCATTTTATCTGTAAGATAGGTAAGTCCATTTGAACCGGCATCCAGGTAAGGAGAGTCAATCTGTTCAATATCTCCGGTAAATATCATTTTAGTTCCTTCTCCGGCACGGGTAATGATAGTTTTTATTTCATGAGGGGTAAGGTTTTGAGCCTCATCAACAATGAAAAAAATATGAGACAGACTTCTTCCCCTGATGTAGGCCAGTGGAGTGATTACCAGTTTTTCTTCTTTCAACATGTCTTCAATTTTCTGGTAATCTTTACTCTGTGGACTAAATTTATTTTTTATTACTGTAAGATTGTCAAAAAGAGGTTGCATATAAGGGCCAATTTTTTCACTTACATCACCTGGCAGAAACCCAATATCACGGTTGGCCAGGGGAACAATGGGCCGGGCAAGGAAGATTTGCTTAAAATTCCTTCGTTGATGAAGGGCAGCAGCAAGAGCAAGCAGGGTTTTCCCTGTACCTGCTTTTCCTGTTAAGGCCACCAGTTGAATTTCAGGGCGACTAAGAGCATCGATAGAAAAAGTCTGTTCAGCATTTCGGGGCTCAATCCCATAGGCAATTATCTTTTCAATGCGGTTCATTACTTTCTCTGTAGGATCGAAATGAGTGAGAACACTCGATTTCTCACTTTTCATAATATAATATTCGTGGGCGAAAGGTTTTATTTCCAACTTGAAGTCCTTAACCGGAACGCCCTCCTTTTCATTATAAAGACGGGAAATGAGCTCTGAATCCTGATTCTCCAGGGTGGTGAGTGTGCGATATAAGTCATCCAGATTAGAAACCTTATCTGTTTCATAATCCTGAGCCTGTATCCCCAGTGATTTGGCTTTCATGCGCAGGTTCATGTCTTTGGTAACCAGTACGACCTGGCTGTCAGGATTCTTTTCGGTAACATAATCGGCAATAACCAGTATCCTGTGATCGGGGGTCTTTTCAGGGAAGGATTCACTTACCTTCTCACCAAAGGGCTTCCCTGTTTCAATAAATAGCTTGCCTTTATCTTTTCCCAGTGAAACTCCCTGGGTAAATAGTTTGTCGCCAGAAAGCTTATCTAGCTCCCGGGTGAGTTCCCTGGCATGGAAATTTATCTGGTTGTTCCCTTTTTTGAATTTGTCAAGTTCCTCAAGAACAACAATGGGTATGATAATGTCATTTTCCTCAAAATTATAAATGCACTCATAGTCATGAAGAAGAACATTGGTGTCTAAAACAAAAAATTTATTGCTCTTTTTTTTCATTTGTTAATATATATTTATTTATGTTCGGTTCATACTGCGATATTCTACATATTTTGTTCTTTAAAAATACTAAATTTATTTCTTTATTCGTGAAACTCAATTTTCAAAAATGTAGTGTATCGGGATGAATG
>JAYEGO010000134.1:0-4563 GCA_034659155.1 Bacteroidota bacterium
AAAGTCAGCTCAAAGCTGACTAATCAAATATGGCATTTCCCACTAACACCAAGCTAAAGCATGGTGCTGTTTTTAATCCTGACATTTCTGCGATCACCATATCCGTTGCAGACGGAGTAGGAGATATCATTGGGGGGTAAATAATTAGTTTAATGATGGGAAGCCTGATTAGTCCTTAAAAATACCCAAATTCATTGTACATCTTCCTTAAACCGTCAGATACATTCTCAAAATTCAGGTAGTGTTTATTACATCCCTTTCTCGAACAAATATAAATTCGTCCTCCCTTTTCCAAAGAAAGAGGAATCATTGGAGCATCACATTCTTCACACACATTTTTACTTGTAAGTTCTTCCTTACAGGAGGGACAAAAGAATTTCATTATAGCCTGATCTTCAATCTCAATATTTGGTTTTTGATCATAGCAGCCATAAAAGGAACATAATCTAATCTTTCCCTTTTCATCTTTAGTTTCAATATCAAGCAAGATACTGGGCTTGTCATGCAGAGTATGATAGGGGTCCATAAGAGTTTTTTTACACTTGGGACACTTTACCCTTAAAGGAACAAATTTTTCCATATTGTTTGAACTTTGTTGTTTTTCTAAAATTAATAAAAAAAGATTAAAAACAGATAAGAATTGATGAAAATCGATATTGGAATGGATGAAATATGCCCTATCTTTATTGTCATAAAATCGGCGAAATGCATGAATTATCAATTGCAATGAGTATTGTGGATATAGCTTCAGACTATGCAGCGCGTGATAATGCAAAACACGTTTCAGAGATTGAAATTGAAGTTGGCAGTCTGGCAGGAATAGTGATTGATGCTCTGGATTTTGCAATGGAAGCTGCCGTAAAAAACACTATTTGTGAGGATGCAAAATGGAATATTATTGAGCTTAAAGCAAGGGGGTCTTGTCCTGAAAAAAAAATAAGTTATGAGATTTCAGACTTATATTCTGCCTGTCCATATTGTGGAAAATTCGGACATGAATTGGTGCAAGGCAAAGAGCTTAGAGTTAAATCACTACTGGTGGATTAGCTTTATGAAGGATGAAGGATGAAGGATGAACGAGGTTTAGGAGGTTGAGAGGGTTTAGTGTAAAAGGCATGATGGAAGAGTTAATTATTGGAATAATGTAATTCCGAAATATAGAATAGTTCTTTTACTAAATTTGTAAAACTTTTTATTTAAAACATACAATTATGTGTGATACTTGCGGATGTGGGCAGGAAGGTGAAAATGTGACTATTAGAAAAGTGGGAGGTGAGGAGACTGTGACATCCAACTCTAACCATAATCATTCTCATGACCACAATCATTCTCATGACCACAATCATTCTCATGAAGATCATCATCATCACCATCATCATGACAGAGAGATTATTATTGAACAGGATGTTTTACAAAAAAACAATCTTTTTGCTGAACGTAACCGGGGATATTTCGAGGCAAAAAAATTAATTGTACTGAACCTTGTAAGCTCTCCCGGTTCCGGAAAAACAAGCCTTTTGGAAAAAACTATCCTGGCACTTAAGGACAGGGAAAAATTTTATGTAATTGAGGGGGATCAGCAAACTATGAATGATGCTGAAAGAATCAACAGCACTGGTTCACAAGTTGTGCAAATTAATACCGGACAAGGATGTCATCTTGATTCTTCTATGGTCAGAAATGCTTTTGACCAGTTAGATATTGACGAGGAAGGTGGATTTCTGATGATTGAGAATGTCGGAAATCTGGTTTGTCCTGCTCTTTTTGATCTCGGTGAGTCAAAGAGGGTGGTAGTTATGAGCGTTACTGAAGGGGAAGATAAGCCTGTAAAATATCCAACTATGTTTCAGTCTGCAGATCTTTGTATTATTAACAAAACAGACCTTTTACCTTATTTAGATTTTGATCTTCCAAAGGCTATTCAATATGCAAAACAGGTAAATCCGAAACTTGAATTTATTGAGTTATCAGTCCGATCTGGAGAGAATATGGAAAAATGGTATTCCTGGCTGACAGATCTCAAAGTTGAAGAGTTGAATCTTTGAGCCTGGAGGGCGAGAAGATCACGAGTGGCTTTTCGGAGGTGGCCCTTTGGGTACGAAGTAACTTAATCAAGTTGAAGAGTTGAAGAGTTGAAAAGTTGAAAAGTTGAAGAGTTGAATAGTCGAATCCTAATATTATAATTTTTCGGGACAGTATTCCGCCAAAGGCGTGCCTTCGGCACATTGTTCCATCCTGGATATTGTTTCTGGATTTTTAAAATCCGTACAGAATATTCAATTCTGACAAGATATATTTGTGATAATCTTCTATCTTTGTTAATAAATTCACAGCTAATTCTTATGGAAACACTCCCCGGAAAAACTGTTGAGCGATTAAGTCAGTACAGACGTAGTTTGCTCAACTGCCTGGAAAATGGTAAAGATTATATTTTTTCTCATGACCTTGCCAATTTGCATCATATTACAGCTGTTCAGGTAAGACGCGACCTGATGCTTTTAGGGTATTCAAGCGTATACAGGAAAGGCTATCCGGTGCGTAAATTGATTGAAGTAATTGGGAAGACACTGGACAGTATGGATGGTCAAAATGTTGCTATTGTGGGAATGGGAAATCTTGGCACAGCACTATGCCAATATTTAGGTAAAATTCGTCCCAAATTGAATGTTGTAGCAACATTTGATATTAATCCGGCTAAAGTCGGGAAATCAATTAATGGTGTGCCTTGCTATCATGTAACAGACCTTCAGAAAGTTGTAAAGGAGCAGAATATCTCTATTGGGGTAATGACAGTGCCCCAGGACTCTGCAATTGAAGTGGCAGATGAGCTTGAAAAAATAGGAATTAAGGGGATATTAAATTTCACACATATTTCTTTGAATGTGCCTGAAGGAATTTATCTGGAAGAATATGATATGATTACTTCCCTTGAAAAGGTTGCATATTTTGTAAAGAAATTAGAAGAGTGACTCCCGATATCCTTTAGTTATATCAGGTTCTTGCGCTTTTAAGTTTTCTCAAAAGCTCATAAGAAAGGTGTTTGTCAGGCTATAAAAAAATATTAATAAAATGGTCTTTCTGATCATAGCTGATTTATTTGTTCATAAAATATGAGAGAATCTCAACTACTGGGTATAAATGGTCAAAATTCAGAGCATATATTAGGACTAAAATTTCAGATTAAAAAGTTTTTCTATTGGTTTTTAGGAGATAAAAAAAAAGGCGTTCAAAGAACGCCTTTATATATTTTATAAATATACTGCTAAAAGAAATAGCGAACCCCAATACCGGCATCCCAGTCAAAGTCTAATGCAGGAAGTATTCCCAGTCCAGGAACCACCTCAACAAATATATCGAACGGAGAGGATTCAAACATATAGTCAAGACCTAATGGAACTCTTGCTGTAAGTCTGAAATCGTTTCCGAAACCCAATTTAGCACCAAGTCCATAATAAAAAGCCATTTTACCCTTTGAAACAGATATAAGATTAAAATTGTGTCTCAGGTAATCAGCATGGATATTAAAGAATCCATTATTTTGAAAATTCCAGGCTATACCTGCATCTATTGCAGTGGATTCGCCTGTCCATTTTTTAAGAGATAAACCTGTAGGGCTACCAAAAATCAAACCAGCACCAAAACCGGAATCTTGAGCTGATACTCCAGCTGTGGCTATGATGGCAATAAGTGCGATCAGTGTAAATTTCTTTTTCATAATTTTGTTTAAGATTTTGTAATTAGGTGGCAAATATACAGCTAGATGATATGTTATGCAACATGCTTTGAGCTTTCTTTGATAAAATTGTCAAAAATGAACTTGAATAGGGTTTTTCCCAGGGTGAAAAGGGATCTAGAGTTAGTCTAAATTTCCTGATGCCTGACAATAAGGGTATTAGTAAAAAGGACATTCAAGAGAATGCCCTTTTTAATAAATATTTTAATCCGGATGATATTAAAAATAGTACCGGGCACCGAGTCCTCCATCTATGTCAAAGGCTGTGGCTGGTGTAAGTTGTAGTCCCGGAGCTACTTCTACGAAAATATCAATGGGGACATCATCAAACATATAATTTAATCCAATTGGAACACGAATCCCAATATGAACATCATTCCCAAAACCGAGTTTTAAACCAAGACCAAAATAGAGAGGCAGTTTCCCCTCATTTACCGGGATCAGGTTAAATCTATGAATTAACATATCTGCATGAATATTGAAATAACCCTGGTCAAGAACGGACCAGGACATCCCAGCAGCAACAGCGGTAGTTTCTCCTGTCCACATTTTGAGACTTAAGCCAGTTTGCGTACCAAACATAACTCCTGCACCAAACCCTGAATCCTGGGCATTTACCACAGGGCTCAATAGCAGAGCAATAGTGGCAATAATTATAAATTTCTTTTTCATTTTTGTTTTCGAATTAAATTACAACAATTGTTAAATACATAAGAACTGACAAATTTCAGAAAAAAATGTTCGATCACAAAATAAAAATCTTCACAGAGCCAGATATTCGGTTCTATTATGAAATATTCAGCAAATGAATTTTAGAATCTTGAAGAACC
>JAYEGO010000135.1:0-7500 GCA_034659155.1 Bacteroidota bacterium
AGAAGAGGCTAAAAGAAAAGGGAAAAAGGTTTATCACCTGAATATTGGGCAACCGGATATTCCAACTCCGGAAGTTGCCATGGATGCAATTAGGAATTTTAATGTAGAAGTTGTAGAATACAGCCACTCTGCAGGAATAGAATCATACAGGAAAAAACTTGCCGGATATTATAAAGGTATAGGGGTAGATATTGATTATACCCAATTGATGATTACCACCGGCGGTTCGGAAGCAATATTATTTGGCATGATGTCTTGTTTTAATCCTGGAGATGAGGTGATTGTACCTGAACCTTTTTATGCAAATTACTATGGTTTTGCAATTGCTGCAGGAGTGGAAGTGGTTCCAGTTACATCCTCCATTAAAAGTGGATTTGCATTACCTCCTGTAAGTGAATTCAGAAAAATTATTACTTCAAAAACCAGGGGTATTATTATATGTAACCCGAATAATCCGACAGGGTATTTATATTCAAAAGAAGAACTAGAACAGATCAGGGATATTGTTAAGGAATATGATCTTTATTTGTTTTCAGATGAGGTTTACAGGGAATTTTGTTATGATGGGAAAGAGCATTTTTCGGCAATGAACCTGAAAGGAATTGAGCAAAATGTTGTAATGATGGATTCTGTATCAAAAAGATATAGCTCATGTGGATCAAGAATCGGAGCTCTCGTAACCAGGAATCAGCAAATTCTGGATACAGCATTGAAATTTGCCCAGGCACGGTTGAGCCCACCTACCTTTGGTCAGGTTGCCGGAGAAGCTTCACTCGATACACCACCTGAATACTTTGAAGAAGTTTATAAGGAATATATTGAAAGGCGCAATTACATGGTAGATGCCCTGAATAAAATTAAAGGGGTAAATTGTCCTCTACCCGGAGGGGCCTTTTATACAATTACACATCTTCCGGTAGATGATGCAGATAAATTCTCCCAATGGTTATTAAGTGATTTTGAATATAAGAATGCCACAGTAATGCTTGCCCCTGCTTCAGGGTTTTATGCAACTCCAGGCCTTGGGAAACAGGAGGTAAGAATTGCCTATGTATTAAAGATTGAAGACCTCAAGGAGGCTATGAAATGCCTGGAGGAGGCATTGAAAGTTTATCCTGGAAGGACCCTGTAAAACGAAGCTCTTTGCCCGGCATGGTATTCTCCAGATGGACGGTTCGTTTCAATAATCCGGCTGCGCCCGGCTAGACTCTGTCTGACGGGGAGAATCGTTGTACTGTTAGCAGTACTCGTCAGACCACTATTGGTTAGTTCCTCGAGTAGAAAGATATGTCTATTCACTGACCACAGCCATGAGTGGTCAGACGAGTATCTTCAATAATGATAAGCAACTTATCACTACAATTATTTGAATTTACTACGTAGTAAAAATTAGTTGAAAAAAGATGTGATCTATTCAAAATCCTTGTATAGAAGGTATTTTTTCCTGATAGTTTTAAAGGCGTCGATTTCTTTCTTCCAACCTGCCCTGATTACATTTGCAGATGTGCCATTTTCAATTTCTTCCTGCATTTTTTCATTACCGACAAGTTTCACAAAATATCCGGTAAAAAAATCATCAGTATTTTCCAACTGCTCATATGCATCAATCAACCAATAAAGAATAATACCACTGTTATCCCAAAAGAAACTATTAGGAAGCGATGTCAAGTCGACTCCAAAGCACTCTTCGCCAAGATACTTTGGATTTGCAGAAGCTCCCGGGATACTTCGCGGAGTATATGAAAAATCTGTAGTTTTATATTCAGGATGACCATATACCTGAAAAGGGAAATCAGTGCCTCTACCCAGGCTTACTTTGGTTCCTTCAAAAAAGCAAAGGGATGGATATAACAATACCGATGTCATATTTGGCAGGTTTGGGGAAGGTTTAACCGGCAATTCATAATACTTCCTGTGATCCCAATTTTTACAAGTAACCCATGAAAGATCACATTTTAATCCATCCTTTAACCACCCTTCTTCATTTATCATCCAGGCATATTCTGCAATGGTCATTCCATAAACTACCGGTACCGGGTGTAAACCAACAAAAGAGCTATAAGCCGTGTCCAAAACCGGGCCATCTACATAAAACGCGTTTGGATTCGGCCTGTCAAGAACCAAAAAAGGAATATTATACCTGGCGCATTCCTCCATCACATAGGTCATAGTTGAAATATATGTATAAAACCTCACTCCAACATCCTGAATATCAAAAACTACTAAATCAAGATCCTCCATGTCTTCCCTGGCAGGTCTTCGATGTTCCCCATACAATGAAACGATCTTAAGCCCTGAAATTGAATCATTCCCCAGTTTCACTCCAGCTCCATAGTTTCCCTTGTAACCATGTTCAGGGCTGAATATTTTTTTCACATTTACATTCAGGCTTAGAAGGCTGTCAACTAAATCAGTATTTCGGATTATTGAAGTATTATTCGCAACAATACCAATTCTTTTTCCACTTAACAGAGGTAAGAACTCTTCCATTCTTTCAGCTCCTGTTCTTACCTGGGCCTTCGAAGTATTCCCAATCAATAAAATTGATGCTAAAAATACTGCTCTCAATAAATACTGTTTACTGTTCTTCATATGTTTATTAATACAAGTTTGCAATATTAGAAATTTACAATGAGAAATCATAGGTTTCTGCCTGAGCAAATATGTTTTTCTCACAATTTATGTTTGACATAAAGAAATTATTCTTCAGGCATAAAACATCGTGTTCCCACTATAATTGCTACATTTGTGACTGCAGGCTTTATCATATAAAAGGAATGAATACAGAACTTTTTATAGCAAGAAGAATCATTTCTGAACGACAAAAGGGAAATAAAATATCACGGCCCATTGTTACCATTGCTGTGGTCGGAATTGCCCTTGGTATTGCTGCAATGATAATTTCAACCGCCACAGTTACTGGTTTTAAGAACCAAATCAGAGATAAAGTAATAGGTTTTGGATCACATATACAAATACTCAATTATGATTCAAATACATCCTTTGAAACATCACCCATTAATAAAAATATTAAAGACAAGGCAGGTCTCAATTCAATAAGAGGGATAAACCATATTCAGGTATACGCTACCAAGGCAGGAATTATTCAAACCGGGAAAGAAATTCAGGGCGTTGTACTTAAAGGAATAGATCATGATTTTGACTGGTCGTTTTTTGAAAAATCTCTTGTTGAAGGTAATATTTTTCAAATTCATGATTCCATTCGTATAAACCAGGTTATTATTTCCAAACACATTGGAGATCTATTACATTTAAAAACCGGGGATTCTTTTTTAATGTATTTTATTCAGGATCCTCCCAGAATGAGAAAATTTAACATCTCGGGTATTTATGAAACCAGTTTTGAAGAATTTGATAAATTATTCATTCTTTCAGATATTAAACATGTGCAAAGCCTTAATAATTGGAATAAAGACCAGGTAAGTGGATTGGAAATCTCCATAGACCGGTTTGATGACATTGACAATATGACCTGGACCGTAAGAGATTCTGTTGGCTTCGATATAAATGAAAATGGCGAAAGGTTACAAGTATTAAGTATTGTTGAGAAACACCCCCAAATTTTCGACTGGCTAAATCTTCAAAACATGAATGTCTGGATAATTTTGATACTGATTTTCCTTGTTGCAGGGTTTAATATGGTATCAAGCCTGTTGATTTTAATTCTGGAAAGGACTAACATGATTGGCATTCTTAAAGCACTGGGGACAAAAAACTGGAGTATTCGAAAGGTTTTTCTTTATCAGGCAAGCTTTCTTATTGGTCATGGTCTTTTCTGGGGAAATGTATTTGGAATAGGGCTTTGCTTCATACAATACCAATTTGGCATCGTTAAGCTTGATCAGAGCTCATACTATTTAACCGAGGTTCCTATAAACCTAAACCTAATTACCATCCTGACTCTGAACTTTGGAATTTTATTTTTAACACTTTTAATGCTCCTGGTACCCTCCCATCTGATTTCAAGAATCAGCCCGGTAAAGGCCATTCGATTTAATTAAGTAAGACTATGATTTTAATAGTCGAAGACGCATTAAAATCATCTAGTCGAACTCCTGCCTGTCGGCAGACAGGTATCCAGACAACGAAGTTCGTCGGGATCTATTTAGAACAAAGTAGAAACTTGAAAAATGCATTACCTGAATCAGATAAACCTGTTAGAAGAAGAATTAACGAAAGATCTTCCAGGGAAGATATTTCAGGATAATATGGCTCCCCCCGGACGGGAATCCAGGTATTTACTAAAACCAAATAGCCAGCCTCCTAAACAAGCAGGAATTTTGATATTGCTCTTTCCTTTCAAGGATGAACTACACACAGTTTTTATAAAAAGAACTGAAAAAAATGGTCCTCATAGTGGCCAAATAAGTTTCCCGGGAGGAAAAGTTGATAGCCTTGACACAAGCCTTGAACATACTGCACTTAGAGAAACTACTGAAGAGTTGGGAGTTATTTCTAAAAACATTAAACTATTAGGAGCTTTAACTCCACTTTTTATTCCTGTAAGTAACTATGATGTTTTTCCATTTATTGGTTTCATAAATAAATTTTCAGGTTTCTCAATCCAACCCGATGAAGTTCAATATGCCATAATTGCAAAGATACAGGAGTTTCAAAAGCCTGCCACGACAGGAATACTAGAGATAAATCAGAATAAAATCACTATTAAAGCACCTTGCTATAAAATAAAGGATGCAAGAATTTGGGGAGCAACCGCAATGATTTTAAGTGAATTCCTGGAAGTTTATGGAAGGCTTATCAATTCAGTGGTATAATATTTTTATAATCCTCATAGCGAGCAAATATTTGCTCAACATAATTATATACTTCTTGACCCCTGCAATATCCGTACTTTACAACAGGATCCAGATAATACCTGGGATTTGATTTTTTCAGAATAAATTCATCCACACTTCCTTCCCAAATCATTGGATCTTTATTAAATTTTACTGCAAGGGCTCTGGCATCGAGGACATGTCCCAAACCTGCATTATAGGATGCTAAAACGAATTTGTATTTTTCTACTGGATCCTCAACTTTGTCTGTAAATATTCCATCCAGCCATTTCAGGTATTTTACACCGGCTTCAATATTTTTTTCCGGTGAAGAATAACGGTCGATATTATATTGTTTTGCTGTGGTTGGCATAATTTGCATGAGTCCATGTGCCCCGGCCCAGGAGGTAGTATCTGCATAAAATCGTGACTCCTGATATATCATAGAGGCCAACAAACGCCAATCCCAGGGGATACTGTCACTATACTTCTTTATAATAGGATCCCATTGTGATAATTGCCCATCATCTGTAACTACCAATCCTGTACCAGCCATTGCCCCTGATTTAGGATTACGGAAGTATTTATTATATATCAGGGCATAGGAGGTAGTTCTCTTAAAAGCAATCAGCCATGAGTTTATGGCATCCAATAATAAATCAGAATTATCTTTACGTATAGCCCAGGCAAGATTTTGTGGAAAACTAACAGCTGTTTTAATATCAATATTTGGATAAAATGTTTGATTTACTTTTGCCATATTCTCGTCACTAATGGTATAATCAATTTCTCCATTAGCTACTTTAATAATGAGTTCTTCCAAACTTTCCTCAACTTCTATTATTTTTATACTGTCTCCAATCTCCTCTGCAAGATTATGCAAACGCGATGCATAAGAGGAATTTTTCTGAACAAAAACAGTTTTACCGGCAAGGTCTAATTGATTTCGGAGCATTCTTTTTTCCAGGTTTGCAGGGTGCATAAACTGGTATTTGTTGGGTTTTCGTTGCACCAGAACCTGGCGTGAGCTGGTATGGGGGTACGTAAACTTGAGAAATCTGCTTCTTTCCTGAGTAATGGTAAGATTTAATGCCAGAAGGTCACACTTTCCGTCTTGAAGCATTCTAAAGCTTTTCTGCAGATCATTATCAACAATAATTTCAAAATCAATATTTAAGGCTTTTGAAAACTCATTCAAAAGGTCATATTGATAACCCATAGGTTCGCCCCTGTAAATGAAATAATTCGTTGCATTAAAATCAGTCAGAGCAATTAATTTATTTCTTTCCCTCAAGTCAGGAAGATCAGGTTTTGAATTGCTATCACTTTCATTTCCAGACGTATTTGCAGGATTCGTGCAAGAAATAATGGCCCCTGATAAAAATATCAAAAGGAAGAAAGACTTATACAAATGATACAAATTTTAAAGTTTTAATTAATGCCTTCTTATTACGAATTTAACAAAATTTTAAAGAATCTCACTCACCGGGTGACTTGAAGTCACCCGGTGAGTTTTTGATTCAATCATGGAAAAGCCATGAAAAACCGAACCTAAAAACTCTTTGATTCATTGGATAGTGGAGAGCTGTAAAAAAATCATAACCAATCATGCCTGATGTGACATGCTCAAATTTAAAGAATATTCGTGTGCGTTTAACATTAAGATTTAAAAATGCATCGATAAAAGGGTAATTTCCAACTTCTTTCTCAGCTTGTGAATAAAATCTTCCGGTGGAAGGCATATATGCATGAGCATAAAATGCAGTATGGTAGTATAAATCAAAACCCAACTGAGTTAGAAGCTCTCCGTTTGTCCAGGCAAAAATAAAATTATGCTCCAGGTAGGTTGAATTCATGAAGCTTATTAAGGGCAATGGAAGCACATAGCTATCTCCGGTATATTGGAAATTAAGTTTATTATCAAATTTAAATTTCCACAAAGAAAAATCTTTTTGCACCATAGCAGAAAAAACCATAAAGGATGTGGATTCCTGTGCAGGCAAAGCAAGTGAATCAAAATACACCTTATTACTAAGAATAGACAGCTCTGCTGACATCAAAAGCATCCTTTCAGGATTTCTGTAAAATCCACCCACTCTGATATCATTCTCAAAATCAAGATCATTTTCCCAACTAAAATTATTTGAAGAAAAATGGTTAAGCCAATATATCGGCCTTTCATTCCTGAATTGGCCATGTAAAACAATCTGAGATGCACCCTTTTTGGTATTAAAATACTTGAATAACCGGCCATTTACGTTAAGATTTCCAGCCTTATATCCTTGAAAATACAATCTCCCGCTTGCTTCCCATCCAAGGTTTTCACCCAGGTCATTCACAACTCTGCCAAACAGAGCGGTATTACTTATATTTTCAGAGTACCTCCTTTTTGCAGTTGAATCATTAAGATAAACTACAGCTGTAAAATCAGGGAAAACATATTCACCAACCGGCTCAGTGTTTGCAGTATAAACAGGAGTAATATCGTAGCTATAGCGATTTAGTTCATTCTCAATTCCTATACTAAAGCCCAGATGAAAATTTCTGTCAGGGTTGCTTTGAAGATTTAAAGCCAGTGAATTATAGAAGGTTCTAAAATAAACTGAATCAGATGTATTAGTAGAATCAATATAAATATTTCTATAAAATCCGGTATTAGGATCCAGGTCGGAATAAAGTTTATGGTTGGTACTGTATTGAAGTA
>JAYEGO010000135.1:12500-16731 GCA_034659155.1 Bacteroidota bacterium
TCATCCCCACCTTCCTCACGGTTTACACCGGCAGTTTCGTTAGAGTCCCCGGCATTACCCGATGGCAACTAACGATGAGGGTTGCGCTCGTTATGGGACTTAACCCGACACCTCACGGCACGAGCTGACGACAACCATGCAGCACCTTGTAGGTCGCCCGAAGGAAGCTGCCTTTCGGCAGCAATCGCCCTACATTTAAGCCCAGGTAAGGTTCCTCGCGTATCATCGAATTAAACCACATGTTCCTCCGCTTGTGCGGGCCCCCGTCAATTCCTTTGAGTTTCAACCTTGCGATCGTACTCCCCAGGTGGATCACTTAATGCTTTTGCTTAGTCGCTGACTGTGTATCGCCAACAACGAGTGATCATCGTTTACGGCGTGGACTACCAGGGTATCTAATCCTGTTCGCTACCCACGCTTTCGTGCCTGAGCGTCAGTAATAGTTTAGTGAGCTGCCTACGCAATCGGTGTTCTGTATAATATCTAAGCATTTCACCGCTACATTATACGTTCCGCCCACCTCAACTATACTCAAGAAAATCAGTTTCAATGGCAGTTCTACAGTTAAGCTGTAGGATTTCACCACTGACTTAATTTCCCGCCTACGCACCCTTTAAACCCAATAAATCCGGATAACGCTTGCATCCTCCGTATTACCGCGGCTGCTGGCACGGAGTTAGCCGATGCTTATTCTTTTGGTACCGTCAGCCCCGAACACGTCCGGGGAGTTCTTCCCAAATAAAAGCAGTTTACAACCCATAGGGCCGTCATCCTGCACGCGGCATGGCTGGGTCAGACTTGCGTCCATTGCCCAATATTCCTCACTGCTGCCTCCCGTAGGAGTCTGGTCCGTGTCTCAGTACCAGTGTGGGGGACCATCCTCTCAGACCCCCTAGACATCGCAGTCTTGGTGAGCCGTTACCTCACCAACTAACTAATGTCACGCATGCCCATCTCTAACCGCCGGAGCTTTAATTGCAAAACCATGCGGATTCGCAATGTTATGGAGTATTAATTCCCGTTTCCGGGACCTATTCTCCAGTTAGAGGCAGGTTGCATACGCGTTACTCACCCGTGCGCCGGTCGTCGCCTTTCGATTGCTCGAAATCGTTACCCCTCGACTTGCATGTGTTAGGCCTGCCGCTAGCGTTCATCCTGAGCCAGGATCAAACTCTTCATTGTAAAAGATTGTTAATCTTGCTCAAGGTCTATTTTCGTTCTATCAAAAAAAATTGACAAAAACACGCTTCTCAAACCTTCCTTTTCCTCTTAAATCTTTCAAAGAACTTCCAACTCAATTCTAACTTCAAAAATTGTCATAATTTTATTGGGATTGCAAAGATAAAACCAATTTCATTTCTCTGCAAACTTTTTTCGAAAATTTTAAACTTATTTTCTCCAAAAGCGGCTGCAAAGATATATATATAGATTTCATTCTGCCAAACATTATATGAATTTTTTTTTACTTCTAATAAAGCATCCCCTTAACCATCTTTATGTCACCACTTTCCAGCAAAAAATAATTTACTCCAGTTCTCCCGCAAACTTTCTTTTTGCTGCAATTTCCTCCCTCGATCTTATCTGACTCTTTTTTCGCCTGTTTATTTCCATCTCTTCCTTCTGCTCCTGTTTCGTTAGTTTACGCGTTGGGTTGAAGGCTCTTTTCTCAAACTTCCTGCTATTATAAGAATATTTCAAACCATTGCAAGATGTAAAGGCAACTCCTAATAAAAGAAAAGATAATAATAAAATAAAGCCTTGTTTCATAATAATGTCACCAGGGCAAATTTTTCTTTTTGCCAAATATAGCCTGCAAATATATATAAAATGTTCTAAATCACCAATTTGCACAAATCCTATTATGACTATTCTGCTTGAAAGTCGAAGAGAGGTCCCTCTACAGGCAGTATGTTCTTAATCCAGTCCGAACGAACAGACCCATCAGAACAATATCAAGCCTGGCAAGCCTGTCTGGGAAATTCCAGGCCGGACAGGGAGTTTCGTTTTACAGTATAAAAAATACTTATCTTTACTGTCAAATAAATATTTTGAAGAACTCTATAATATAAGGAGATAACGATGAATGACAGGCTGGTAATAATACCTACTTATAATGAAAAAGAGAATATCGATGATTTATTCAATCGATTAACTTCCCTGCCTGTTGCTTTTGATATTCTATTTGTAGATGATAACTCTCCGGATGGAACCGCTGAACTTATAAGGTTTTATCAGAAACAAAATCCCGATATATATCTTATTGAAAGAGAAAGTAAGATGGGCCTGGGAACAGCCTATATTAAGGGTTTTAAATGGGCTCTTGAAAAAGACTATGAATATATTTTCGAAATGGATGCAGATCTTTCACACAATCCGGAAGATCTGATCCGTTTATACAATGCTGTTAAAGAGAAAAAGGCGGATCTTGCCATAGGATCCAGATATATATCAGGAGTGAATGTAGTGAACTGGCCACTGGGAAGGGTAGTTATGTCTTATATGGCTTCTATTTATGTGCGCATTATTACCGGACTGAAAGTTAAAGACACTACAGCCGGTTTTAAATGTTACCGGAGAGCTATTTTGGAAACTATTAACCTGGATAAAGTAAATTCAAAAGGTTATGTTTTCCAGATTGAAATGAAATTCCTAAGCTGGAAGTATGG
This sequence comes from Bacteroidota bacterium, assembly GCA_034659155.1. Taxonomy (GTDB): domain Bacteria; phylum Bacteroidota; class Bacteroidia; order Bacteroidales; family VadinHA17; genus JAYEGO01. The sequence goes on from JAYEGO010000135.1 coordinate 15,167, forward strand.
CTATAAAATTCTGGAAGTGCCAATAGTGTTCACTAATAGAGAAAAAGGGTTCTCAAAAATGAGCGGGGGAATTTTTAATGAAGCGATTTGGGGAGTATTTAAACTAAAATGGAAAAGCCTCTTTCAATCCTTAGATGTAGATAGTTCTCAACACACAAAATAAGATTCCACCGAATGGACATAATTATCAAAAATGCTCTAATAATCAATGAAGGGAAAAGGTTTGAGGGTAGCGTTTGGATTAAGAACGGACTTATTTTCAAAATTTATTCCGGAGAATTTAATCCTGTAATCTCTGACAGCACAGAGATTGTAGATGCGGGAAAGAGATGGTTAATTCCAGGAGTAATTGATGACCAGGTGCACTTTAGAGATCCGGGCTTAACACATAAAGCAGATTTCTTTTCAGAATCCAGGGCTGCCGCTGCCGGAGGGGTAACGTCTGTAATGGACATGCCAAATACCAAGCCTCAAACCATCACAATTGCCGAGCTTGAAAAGAAGTTCGAAATGGGGATGAAAAAATCACTTGTAAATTATTCCTTTTACTTTGGAGCTACCAATGAAAATATTGATGAAATAAAAAAAATTGATCCAAAGAGAGTTTGTGGATTAAAAGTATTCATGGGAGCATCAACCGGGAATATGCTTGTAGACAAGCCCGAAAGCCTGGATAAAATATTTGCTCAAGCACCATGCCTGGTGGCTGTTCATTGTGAAGATGAAATAACAATTAACAAAAACACTACAAACTTTAAAGATAAGTATGGAGATGACATCCCAATTCATTTTCACCCTCAGATTAGAAGCGAAGAAGCCTGTTACCTTTCTTCATCCCTGGCTGTGAAGCTTGCCCGAAAACATCATACACGCCTTCATATTCTACATCTTTCAACTGCTAAAGAACTTTCTCTATTTGATGCTGATATTCCACTAAAAGAAAAAAAAATAACTGCTGAAGTTTGTGTTCATCACCTTTGGTTCGACAACAGGGATTATGAAAAGCTTGGAACATTGATCAAATGGAATCCTGCCATTAAAACAAAGAGTGACAGGGACCAGCTTCTTGAGGCTGTAAAAACCAACAAGCTTGATGTAATAGCTACAGATCATGCTCCTCACACTATCGAAGAGAAAAAGAATAGGTATTTTGAAGCTCCCTCAGGAGGGCCACTGGTTCAACACTCCCTTCAGTCCATGCTGGAATTGGCAAGGAACGGGAAAATAAGCCTTGAGACTGTCATTAATAAAATGTGTCATGCCCCAGCTGATCTTTTCAGGATTAAAAAACGAGGTTATATAAGAGAAGGGTTTTGGGCAGATTTGGTATTGATTGACCCAAACACTATTCATAAAGTCCAAAAAAGCAACATCCTCTACAAATGTGGCTGGTCTCCATTTGAAAACTATGAATTTCACACTTCTGTATGGAAAACATATATCAATGGTAAGCTGATTTATGATAATGGAAAAGTGAATGAGACTGATAGAGGTATGGCCCTGGAATTTGATTGAGGAGGTTGAGAAGAGAGTTTAGGAGGTTGAGAAGAGAGTTTAGGAGGTTG
>JAYEGO010000136.1:0-4548 GCA_034659155.1 Bacteroidota bacterium
TTGAATACGGGTCCTGCAACTAAATTTCCATAATACACTGAGTTAGAGGGCGCATTTACCACAACAATGCAGGAATACTTGGGTTTATCTGCAGGAAAGTACCCAACAAATGAAGCTTGATACTGAACTTTCCCTTTATAACCCATATCTTGATCAGCAATCTGAGCAGTTCCGGTTTTCCCTGCAATCTTATACAGATCATTGTTTAAATTCTTCGCAGTACCTCTTTCAACAGCTCCTTCCAGCATTTTTTTTGCATCTCCAATAGTAGCTTCCGAGGCAATTGAAGGATTAATCACCTTCGTTTTAATTTTCTTAATCAATTTCCCATGGTATCTTATTTCCTTAACAAATTTTGGACTTATCATTTTACCATCATTAGCCACCGCATTATAGAAAGCAAGGATTTGAATAGGAGTCATTCTCACTTCATAGCCATGTGACATCATTGGTAAAGAAATTCCAGACCACAACGGATCACCGGGATACTTAATTTCCGGAACACCTTCTCCCCTGATTTCGATTCCAAGTTTCTTGTTCAACTTCATATTATAAAGCCGGTTAATAAAATCTTTTTCTTTTCCCTGATAGTTTTGCTGAATCAGCATGGATACACCAACATTTGATGAAAATATAAACACTTCTTCCACTGTAATTGTTCCATAACCACCTTCGTGTGTATCCTTGATGATCTTGTCATAAAACCGTACCTGTCCGCTGCCTGTTTCAACAGAATCCCCTAATTCAATCAAACCATCTTCAAGTGCTACCATCAGGGCAGGAAGCTTAAATGTAGACCCTGGCTCAGAGCTTTCTCCAATAGCATAATTATAACTTTCATGATACTTCCCATCATTACCTACCTGTAAATTGGCAATAGCGCGAATTTCACCTGTTTTTACCTCCATTAAAACTGCTGTGCCGTGGTGAGCATTATGCCGCTTAAGTTGCCTCAAGAGTGCATGGTGTGCAACATCCTGAATATTGATATCAATAGTGGTAATAATATCCTGACCATCTTTAGGATCAACCTCATTTTTATCATTTAAAGGCATCCAGACATTTCCAGATAGTCTTTGCATCATTCGCAGACCAATAACTCCTTTAAGATTGTTTTCATATGCCCCTTCAATACCCACAACATTTCCGGAATTTCCCTTTGTTGTATAACCAATTGTCCTGGCTGCTAATTCTTTATGAGGCAAAACCCGTTTGTTGTTCTGCTCATAAATAAAACCTCCTTTATATCTTCCATTACGAAAAATCGGAAATGTTTTAAGTTGACTTAACTGGGCATAGCTTACATTTCGCTTAATCAAGTGATATCTCTCTCCCTTCCTCCTGGCCTTCATTAATTCTTTCTTGTACTCCGCACCTGTTTTATCTCCAAAAAGCCTGGACAAGCTCCTTGAAAGAGCATCGATATTCTCTTCAAAAACCTGATTAGACAGGGCATTACTTACCAAATCCATTCTTATCTCATAGATTGGCACTGATGTAGCAAGCAAGTTATAATCAGAATCGTATATATTCCCTCTTTCGGGAAGGATGGTAAAATCCCTGTGCGTTTGTGTCTGAGCTCTTGCAGCCCATTTGTCTCCTTCAATCAGCTGTATATAAATAATTTTGCCTATGACACTCAAGCCAAGTATAAAAAACAAGGCATAAATGAGGCCAACACGCCAAACTATATCTTTCTTTAGAGACATTGTATTAATCTATTCTTCAATTATTAATTTTTTAGGTGGCCGTACTGCTTCTTTTAAATCCATTCCCTTTTCTGCTATCAGTCTTGAAACCTCAGACTGCCTGCTCACATCCATAAGTTCAGCTGCTATAGAAATTGACTTAGCTCTTAATTCTTTTATCTCATTCTGCAGACCGCTTTCTTCCCTTACAATTTTTTCAGCGTGATATCTGTTTCCAATGTATACAAGGGCCAGAAAGGCCAAAAAAACCAAATAAGGCAATTGCCTGGCAACTGCATCACGGGTCAGAATACTTCCATCAAAAACCTCCTTCAGAATCCCCTTTTTTGATTCCTTTACCTCTTCAACCTGATCAATAAATTCAACTCTATCTTCCATGAAATTTATATTCTGCGTTCTGCAATTCTCAATTTAGCACTTCGGGCCCGTGAATTTTCAGTAATTTCAGATGCATCAGGCAAAATTACCTTTCGGTTTATCGCTTTAAAAGGAGTCTTTTGATTTCCATAAAAATCAGTTTCCATATTCTTCTCAAAATTCCCATACTTAACAAAGTTTTTTACCATTCTGTCCTCAAGGGAATGATAGCTAAGAACAACCAGTCGCCCCCCCCTCCTGATAACATCTACCGTCTGTTCCAATAGAATTTGTAAACCACTCAGCTCTTTGTTTACCTCAATTCTTATAGCCTGAAAAACCTTTGCCAGGTACTTGTATTCATTGTAACTGGGAGTACATTCCTTTATGGCATCAACAAAATCCTCTATTCTGTGTAAGGCTTTCAATTCCCTTTTTGCTACAATCAGGCGGCTCAGAGTCCTGGCATTTTTTATTTCACCATATGCTGAAAAAACTCCAGTCATTTCTTGTTCAGAATACGAACCAATCAAATCAAGTGCTGAAAATTCAGCATCGGGGTTCATTCTCATGTCCATCTCTCCTGTCATACGAAATGAAAAACCACGCTGTGCAGAATCAAACTGGTAAGACGAAACTCCAAGATCTGCAATAAGTCCGTCCACTTTATCAATACCCAGGTATTTCAAGTTGTTCCAGAGATAACTGAAATTTTGTCTTACAAGTAAAAATCGATCATCATCAGGAATATTCTTCGCTGCTTCCGGATCCTGATCAAATCCAACCAACCGCCCCCCCTTCAATCTCTTCAGTATTTCTCTGGCATGCCCACCACCACCAAAAGTTACATCAACATAAATACCTTCCGGATCAATGTTCAATCCATCAACACTCTGTTTTAATAATACCGGTATATGATAGTTGCTCATTCTTCAGGAAGAGGACCACCCATAATTTTTTCAGCCAATCGCGCAAAATCTTCTTCTCCAGGAGCATGCTTTTCGTAAACATCTTTCGCCCAAATCTCAATCTTAGAATCCTGCCCGGCAAGCACCACCGCCTTACCACCACCCAAAAGATCCAATAAACGCCTGGGAATAAGAACCCTGTTATTCTTGTCAAGAACCAATTCGGCAGTACCTCTATAAAAATTTCTTAGAAAAAGGTTATGCTCCTTTTTGTAAGGATTAATCTTTGCCCTTATCAGGCTATTTTGATTTTTCCATTCCTCAATTGGATAAAGAACAAGGCAGCTTTCAAAAATATCTTTCTTCACAACAAAACGATCCTGTCCCTTCATTGGCAACTGCTTTAAAAATGCTGAAGGAAGCAGAATCCTGCCTTTTGCATCAAGCTTACATGTATAATCTCCAACAAACGCGCTCATCTCCTGATCTTTTAAAAAAGTAAAAATATAGAAAAAATCCCACTTTGAACCACTTTCACCCATTTTTTCCCACTATGTTCATAACTTTTGAAGCATATAAAATCAGAATTCAATAAAATGAGATGATTATTACACTCCCTTTTTATTATAATTTCATGAGAATTCTTTACATTTAAATACTTTTTTTTCAGTTCTTCATTGAACATAATTAGAGCTGTTCACCTAAGTTATGTTGCTATGAATCAGATAGATGTAGATAAAGTGTTGGAAGACAAAAACCCCAGGCTCTCTAAAATGCTTCCCGGGTTCCTTACTTCTTACCTGAAAAAAATTATACATCAGGATGAACTCAATGAAATTCTTAACCAGTACGGGCATTTAAAGGGTCTTGAATTCGTTAAAGCCAGCCTGAGTTATATGAATATTTCATACACAGTAAAAGGAGTAGAAAATATTCCTGAGAAAGGGAGATTTCTTTTTGCTTCAAATCATCCGCTGGGAGGACTGGATGGGGTTGTATTTATAGATGCGGTTGGGAAAATATTTCCCGATATCAAATTCCCCGTTAATGACATGCTTTTGAATGTAAAAAGTTTTGAGGGTTTGTTTCTCCCTGTTAACAAGCACGGAAAACAAGCAAGGGAATCTGCTCATTTAATTGAAGAAGCATATGCATCAAATGCCCAGATTTTGTATTTTCCTGCCGGACTTTGCTCCAGAAAGCAAGGTGGTGAGATCAAAGATTTGGAATGGAAAAAGAATTTCTTAGTAAAGGCCATTAAGCATAAACGAGATATTATTCCTGTACATTTTAGCGGAAGAAACTCAAATTTCTTTTACAGACTGGCCAATATCAGGAAGTTTACAGGTATTAAAGCCAACTTTGAAATGCTCTATTTGCCAGATGAAATGTTCAGGCAAAAAGGGAAAAGCCTGGAAATTGCATTTGGGCCCCCCATACTCCATAAAACCATTCTGGAGTCAGATCTAACACCACAGGAGTGGTCTGACAATCTAAGAGATTTGGTCCATGATATGACCTGAAAACTATTAGATACATTTTTCTCTGATTTTATTCGTATTTTTGATAAAATA
>JAYEGO010000137.1:0-4530 GCA_034659155.1 Bacteroidota bacterium
GACCTATTCAAAAAAGCCTTGTATTACAGCCTGATATTAAGCAAGTTATAAAATATGTTCGAGCCCTGGTCGGACAACAGAATTATAATTAAGCCTGCAAGTGCAGGCTTTTTTTATGTTTACTTCTGACCAGGGCGAGAAGTCTATCCCGAGCAGCGAAAGCCTTTTAGGGAAGGAGTTCGGGAAGCCCTGGTCGGACAACGGAACATTAAGCGCTTTCCCGCACATACAATGGGTTAGCGCTTATTTCATTTACGTACTACTGTAACATTACTGAAACAATTCATTGATTTACTCCCCTGGATTATTGATACTTAATATAAGGCGATTTGAGGGGTGTGTTTGATCTGTGATGCACTGTGTTAAATACAATGATATCGTGGTGCGTGCCCTTCGAAAAATGAACATGAGGAGTGGTATTATACTGTTTAAACTTGTGGATTTTTACCACTCTTGAGCTCAGAGACTCACTCAAAGTACTCCAAAATATTTAATGGCTTAGCTTAAACCGCAAGTCCTATTCCCCAAAACGTCTCAAAAATCAATAAAAGCCGTCGATAAGTACATAGATCCAGTGTTGATGACCGGTATGTAGTTCAACATCTACTCATCGCTGGGTTCCCGAAAAAGCGGGACAGGCATTGCAGACCGCTCATAGTGCTATTTATTAGGTTTAGTTTTTACTTAAATTTGTATCTTGTTAATCTTTTATAACCAATTCTCTTAAGAATCCCCTTATCTACTGCATTTTTTAAATCACGACTGGCGGTTGCTGATGATATGTCCTTGTTGTGCCTTAAATAATCTTGCCTTGAAAATTCAGTAGCCCCAATGAAGTCCTTGAAGAGTTCAACTCTGTCAATGTCTTTTATGGTTATGTTTTGTGTAGTTAACAAATCTTCTAATGCCATATGAATTATTTCTAACATAAACTCAATAAAACTTGTTGAACTTCCTTGACTATCAGATTTTCCCAGTACGTTATAATAATCTTGTAGACGTTCCCTAACTAATGTTTCAATCGGTAAATATTCAAATACTGGCGAATATTCTTTTAAAATCATGGTTTGCCAGAGCCTTCCTATCCTTCCATTTCCATCAACAAATGGATGAATAAATTCAAATTCGTAATGAAATACACAGCTTTTAATTAAGGGCAAATCATCGTTTGTTATTATGTATTTAAATAAGTCCTTTAATAAAGGATAAACCATATCTCCGGGTGGTGCGATATGGGCAATATCGTCTCCTTTAACAATACCTACAGAAGATCGTCTTAATTGTCCAGGCTTATCTAACAATCCATCCATTAATATTTGATGAGCGGCACATAAAGAGTCTAAACTAATCGTGCTGAATGTATCAAGTTTTGAGTACACCTGAATAGCATTTTTTACCTCAAGGATATCCTTTTTTGGAGCTAATACTCTTTTATTATTAATTAAATCAGTTATTTGTTCAACAGTCAAAGTATTACCCTCGATTTCAAGGGAAGACTGGATTGTTTTAATCCTGTTACTTTTTCTTAGTTCTGTCGGTGGTTTTACAAGTCGAGCTGATTTAACTTCTCCAATTTGCTCAGATATTGAAGAAATCAATCTTAAGATTCGACCTGTTATTTCATATGGTGGCTTCATATAACAATCGCCATGATAGTATCATTTGATAGTATCAAAAATAATAAATCATATTTAAATGGCAATGAGTTTCTCTAAAAATTAAACCTAACGGCAGACTGTCTAAAAACTTCTTAATTTTACTCCTGTCTTTTTTTAAGAAAAAACATGAATTATGAAACTTTATCATTTATTTATATTGGCGATTGTACTATTATCCTGTCAATCAAAAAGGGATAAGACCTCTGAACAGGAATGGATCCAGCTGTTTAATGGAAAAGATCTTTCCGAATGGGATATAAAAATATCCGGATTTGAACTGAATGATAATTATAAAAACACTTTCAGGGTTGAAGATGGATTGCTGAAAGTACGTTACGATGAGTATGAAAAGTTCGATGGAGAATTTGGTCACATTTTTTATAAGCAAAAGTTCTCTCACTATAAATTACATATTGAATATAGGATAATTGGGGAGCAGGTTCCTGGTGGGCCTGGCTGGGCCTTTAAGAATAACGGGGCAATGCTGCATTCCCAGTCTGCCAGGAGTATGGACTTAGACCAGGATTTTCCCGTTTCGATAGAAGCCCAGTTTCTGGGCGGTCTGGGTGAGGGTGAAAGACCAACAGCAAACCTGTGTACACCTGGCACTCATGTTGTGATTAATGATGAACTGGTGACCCGGCACTGTATTAGTTCTTCGTCCAAAACATACCATGGAGAGGAATGGATTAATGTGGATTTTATTGTGATGGGAGATGAAATAATTTATCATCTTGTGAATGGTGATACAGTGCTAAGGTATTCAAAACCTCAAATAGGCGGAGGAAATAAGCCTGAAAATTATCCTTTGGCAGACGGAACTCCTTTAACAGAAGGCTTCATTGCTCTTCAGGCTGAAAGTCACCCCTTCGATTTCAGGCTTGTTGAATTGCTGGATCTGAGCAAAAAATAATATGAATAAAGCGGGTTAAAAAGGCCTGTATTTTGATTCAAGCAGTTTATTAGCCTCTTCTTCAGAGAATTTAGAGGCTTCATTATTCCAATGTAAAGTCTTATTGGGAAAACGATTCGCAATAACTCCCAGGAGTATGGATTCAGTTAATCTGGCCGCATAAGAAAATGGAGCACTACACTTATCTTTACCCAAACAGGCATCTACAAACTGATGATAGTGATCTCTTTTATCAAGCTTTGGGAAATCTATTTTTTCATATTTTCCCTTAATTATAAGCTTTGGATAATCAATGTGCGGCAGGAGCAATCTACCTTTTTCTCCTATAAACATCGCTCCTTGCTCCGGAAGTTTTTCATTGTCAGGTAATTTTAAATCTTTGTGATTTTCAGGAGCACCTACACCATCATACCATACCCATTTTAAATGCTTCTTTGTATATTGAGTTCCGGGGAATTTATAAGTTACAATATTATGTTCAGGATGTCCAAATCCGGTAGGTTTTCTGCAATTCGATTTTATAGTTTTAGGAACATCTAATTCTAATGCAGTATATGGCGTATCAAAAATATGTACTCCCATATCGCCAAGTGTTCCACAACCGTAATCTAATAGTTTTCTCCAGTTTCCTGGATGGTAAATTTTATCCTTGTAAGGTCTTTCGGGAGATGTTCCTAACCAAAGATTCCAATCTAATGTATCAGGAACTGGATCACTCCCCTGGGGAGCAGGACCATCATATCCCCAGTTTTTCGGAGACCATGCCCTTACACAACTAACTTTCCCAATGATCCCAGATTGAATTAATAAAACAGTTCCTCTATACTCATTCCAGGAATGAATCTGAATGCCCATTTGGGTATTCAGATTATTATTTTCCTGTAACTTACGCATAGTTCTTAGCTCTGACACATGGTGGGCAAGTGGTTTTTGACAATATACCGGTTTCCCCATGTTCATGGCCATTATAGAAGCTGGAGCATGAGTGTGATCGGGAGTGGACACAATCACTGCATCTATTGCGCTTCCCATTTCATTTAAGAGTTTTCTGTAATCAGAAAAAACTTTTGCATTGGGATGAAGCTTTTTAGCGGCGGCTAAAGAGTTGGAATCAACATCGCATAAGGCGGCAACCTCTACCAGATCATGAGACGAAATAGCTCTAAGGTCTGCAGCACCCATTCCCCCAACACCAATATGAGCTGTTCTAATACGCTTATTTTTTGAAAATGCCCAGGCAACTGAAGGCATAAGTGTTAATGATGTTAATGCAGCAGCAGTTTTTAAAAACTGTCTTTTTTTCATTTTAGGCAATTTCAGTTTTTCAGGAATAAAAATACGTATAATATTACACTCAAATGATGCTGCCAATCGCAATTACTTTTGAAACACTTCCTAAATGATAAGAGAGTTTACTATTAAGGTTTTCCATTATAAATAACTCACCGGGTGACTGCGAGTCACCCGGTGAGTGGTGATCAATGAAATGTAAGGATTAAAAACAGCACCATGCTTTAGCTTGGTGTTAGTGGCAAATGCCATATTTGATTAGTCAGCTTTGAGCTGACTTTACATAATAATTTCAAGTACGCTGAAGCGCACTGAAGCCAGTTGTTGCTCTTTTTTTTTGAATCCTATGCCTTGTAGTTAAGCGTATATGCCTCAATTACCTGGCTTGTTTCGAATTCCTTGAGGGGCTCAGCAATTCTGTTGATTGAAGATAGGTTTATCTAATATCTACTCCCCAATAAGCCATCATAATAATGGCTCCTGCAGTACCATCCATGGTGGGTTCGTTGGTGGAATAATCACCAATATCGTCATGATAAACAACATATTTGTTTTGTACTTCGGCAAACTCATCCGGGTTGAGAAGGTTCAATCCCTTAAGGGATTTATAAATTGAGAAAAATACCGGGCCATCTACCAGGCCGCCGGGGACTTCCTGTTTCGTTAATG
>JAYEGO010000138.1:0-4506 GCA_034659155.1 Bacteroidota bacterium
ACCAGTTTCAGATTTAAGACGTTTAAAACTACTTAAATGTTACAAATGATTTTAGCCATTATAAAAGACGCAAGCATCAGCTTTTTGATGCATGATAAAGCATTTAAAGGTAAAAACAGAATCCAACTAAATAAAATAAGAAACAATCTGGATACAAAGAATTATAATAACCAGGGCAATTGGATACACGGTGGCATATGCAAGATGTGCCTTATTGTTATTTGTCATAGAATCAATGGCCGCAAGCCCGGGTGTGCTTGTCATTCCACCTGTTAGTCCTCCGAGGAAAGTAAAAACGTTCATTTTAAGAAAAAAATGTGCCACCAAGCCTGTAAGAGTCATAGGAATTATAGTAATTAAAGCCCCGACTAAAAATAGCTTAATTCCATATTGTGAAAATGTTTCCACTAAATGTGCTCCGGCTTCGGTTCCGACGGCAGACAAAAAAAATAATAATCCCAGCTGCCTGAGCAATTGGTTGGCTGCACCCGACATAGTCCAGACAATAGGGCCTGTTTTTCCAAGATTACTGAGTATAAGGCCAACTATCAAAACCCCTCCTGTAAGCCCCGGGGTGAAAATAAATTGATCGGAAAATGCTATCCGCAACTTTCCTGCCAGAATACCAAGGACGATACCGGCTGCTATTGGAAAGAAATCAGTATCCGATAGTCGTTTGTCTTCATTGCCAAGAAATTTCACCACTTCAGTCATATGATCATGATCGCAAGCAACCAGAAGCTTATCTCCAAAACGTATTTGTGTATCAGATTTTCCGGCAATATTTATTCCACTACGCCTGATTCGTGTGATGGTTGCACCATAGGTTGAAAGCAGGTTCAATTGTTCAATACTTTTATTGATAATTTTTTTGTTCGTTACTAATACTGATTGTACAATATAATTCTTACCAAGTGGAATTTCCTTATTCGTTTCCGGACCGATCAATAAATGAATTTTCTCGAGAGATTCTCTGGTTCCAACAGCCCTGACCAGATCTCCCTTATACAGAATTGTGTCAGGGGCAGGGGTAACTGCTGTTTTTGCATGCAAAACCCTGGAAATACTGGCACCGGTCATGCTTCTAATCTGGAGTTCTTGTATGCTTTTGCCGCATATATTTGAATTTTCAACAACAAAGTGTTGATGGTTTATTTCGGGGTTATCTGCCTTAACCTCTTCCTGAATTTCATTTTCTGCTTTTTGAACATCAACCTTAAATAAAAGAGGAAAAATCCTTACAAAAAGAATTACACCAAGAACCCCAATTGGATAAGCCACTCCATAAGCAATAGAAGCTAGAGGAGAGGAAGTAGTGTCGATTAAAACAGCCAGTCCGGGCGTACTGGTTAAAGCTCCTGTAAAAAGTCCCAGTCCGATGAGAAGATCAATATGAAACAACTTAGATAGACCCAGAGATACCAGTAAGGCTGATACTATAAGAAAAGACGAAAGAATAAACAGTGGAATTCCCTGTTTCTTGAAAGACTGCATAAAACCCGGGCCGGCTTGAATAGCAATGGTGAAAATAAATAATAACAAACCGATATATTGAAAATCCTTTGGAATGATTACACCAAAATGTCCGAAAAGTAAGGCAATAAATATAACTGCCGAAACATCCAGGGAAATTCCACGGATTTTAATTTTTCCAAGAATAAAACCGAGTGCAATAATCAGAAAAAGAGCAAAATAACTCTCTGATAATAAACCCATATCTGTTAATTTATTTCAGGAGCAAAGATATGGAATAATTAAAATCGTTTTTTATGAGACTTATCAAGTTTTACTCTTCTTTCCAGCCTCCTTAAAACATATTTAGAGTAAAAAACTCACAATATTCCTGTCTGAGAAATAAAAACACAGGGATGTTTTGATGATTCAGATACAGAAGCAAAGAATAAGTTTTGGAATTTTTGTACATAATCTGACCAATCGGGCTTATATAGATCATCTTTCAACTTTAAAAGACCTGGGATATTGCAATATGGGGAGAAATATTTCCCTGACTCTAAAAGTTCCATTTGGAATAAGAAACTAATTCTCAATTTTGTATATTGTACCTTCTTTTTTTATTTAAGCCCTGTTTGAAATGAAGAAATTAATCTCCCTTATTATTCTGGCTAGTGTTATGGTAGCCGCACAAACTTATGGTTTTAGTCAGAATCATGAAGAGGAAAATCATAAAGATTCAATTGAGGCTGTTCAACAGCATGATTCACCTGCAGATAGTCATGCTTCTGTGGAAGCGCATGATGAATCGCATGGAGCCGACATGTCCCCTCTTTTCTTTATTATTATTGCACTTTTTATTGGTGCAGCCACTCGTCATTTTTTGAGAAAAAGCCCTCTTCCATTTACAGCCACCCTATTGATATTTGGACTAATAATGGGAGTTATGGTAAGGTTGGGATGGTTTGATGTATTTGAAATTGGCAAAATCACCATAAACCTGAAGTTTTTAGATGATGCAGTAACATGGGCCGGACATATTGATCCACATGTGATTTTATATGTCTTCCTTCCAACCCTGATTTTTGAAGCGGCTTTTGCCATGGATTTTCACACCTTCAAAAAAACAGTTACAAATGCTTCAATTATGGCCATCCCGGGTATTATTATTGCCATGGTGCTTACTGCGGCCTTAATGATCTGGGTAAATAAAATGGGTCTTGGTTTACAAAATTGGGGTTGGCCCGTGGCATTGATGTTTGGAGCTGTTGCGAGTGCCACCGATCCTGTTGCAGTAGTGGCCTTATTGAAAGATCTTGGTGCAAGCAAGAAACTAGGAACCCTGATTGAAGGAGAATCTATGCTGAACGATGGTACAGCCATTGTTCTGTTTATGGTATTTCTAACCGGAATTACGGGGCAAGCTACAGGTTCCTCTCCTGTAATGGAGTTTTTCAGGGTGGCCGTAGGAGGGATACTGGTAGGATTAATTGTTGGTAGTTTTGTTATTTCGTGGGTTAGAAAAGTATTCAATGACGCATTGGTTGAAATAAGTGTAATCATTGCAGCGGCCTATCTTACGTTTTACCTTGCAGAACACTTCCTTCATGTATCAGGAGTTCTTGGTTTGGTAGCTCTTGGTTTGGCCATGGCAAGTGTTGGTAAAACAAGAATCAGCCCGGAAGTTGAACATTTCCTTCATGAATTTTGGGAGCTTTTTGCATTCATAGCAAACACCATTATTTTTATCATTGTTGGCGTGGTTATTGCGGAACAGGCCTCTATAACAGGGGAAAATCTTCTTATTCTGTTAATTCTTTATATAGGGGTGCACATGATTCGGGCACTGGTTATTTTTCTTTTTTATCCAATTATGCGGAAGTCAGGTTACGGACTCCCAGTAAAAGATGCAATAGTTTTGTGGTATGGGGCCTTAAGAGGAGCAGTTGGTTTAGCCCTGGCCTTGATTGTTGCCGGGGAAAAGTCTATTCCTTCAGATATTAGGGGTCAGTTTTTATTCTTAACGGCAGGTCTTGTTACACTGACCCTTCTTATCAACGCCACAACCATAAAATATCTTGTAAATGCTCTTGGATTAACAAAAATTTCACCTGCTAAAGCCTTAATGCAAGTCAATGTGAATAAATATTTATATAGCAGTATCCAGAATGCACTTGAAAAAGCAAAAAGAGACAGATACCTGAGCCGGGCAAATTGGAATGCAGTAAATGAATATTTACCAAAACCTGTTGAAGATATATTTTCTGATGCTGTTGAGATGGATAAAATGGCTGAATACCGTCGCCGGGTACTTGAAAAAGAAAAAAGTAGTTACTGGCATCAATTTAAAGCTGGTTTATTAGGAGCCCAATCAGTGATGGGTCTTTCTTCGGGTATGGAGGGAATAATAGACAAAGGGGGACTAATCCCTCTATCTGAAAGAAAAGATCTTGAAGATTCATGGAAAGCCGGAAAAACTCTGGAAATGCTGCAAAAGATTCCTTTTCTGTCAAAATTGTCAAGAAGATTCTTTTTTGATAAATTATCTGTAAGCTATGATAGTGCCAGGGCTTTTGTTGAAGCCCAAAATGATTCTTTAAAGTTAGTAGAAAGCATGTTTCGTGGATTGGAAACCGAAAGTGAAACAGATAATAAAGAAGGATTTAAGGTACTTTCAATTATTGAAGAGGAAATTAAAGAGAATAAAATTCACGGACAGACATTCTTAAGGAATTTGAGAAAAAACTATCCGGAAATTTATTCGGCCATTGCTACCAGGCAGGCTATCCGAACACTTTTAAATTATGAACGCTACACTATTGAGCGGTTACATAAAAATGGCAGGATAGAAAAAGGAGAAGCTCAAAAGATGATAAGCGATATAGAAGAGAAAATGAAAAAACTCATGGATTCTCCACCAATTGTAAAAATCCCCGATACTCTTAGCTTATTAAAAGAGTCAGAATTGTTTAAAGAATTAGATGTCCATATTTTTGAAAACATTATTCCTCTCTTACAAAACCGGGTGTTTCCGGTAGATGACAAAATCATCCG
>JAYEGO010000139.1:0-4500 GCA_034659155.1 Bacteroidota bacterium
TGGATGGAATTATCTATTACTTCGGGAGGAAATATATTGTCTTTTTCAAAATAAGCCCTGAGATTTTCCAGAGAATCTGCTGACTCCCAGCAGGATCCGGGAAGTTTGTCAAGGGAATTTAATCTTGATTTATTTTCTTCATCAAATATATTAACATTAATATATAGTTTCTCTGCAAGTTTAACAGAATCTTTCATTTGTATTCCATGCCCAGCTCCTACCACCAGGCCTGCCAGTAATTTATATATATCTGCTGATCCATCCGGAGCTCTGAATTCAACTGTTTGTTTACTATCTCCTGGTTCAGGCTCACTTTGCTCTGCAGGATTTGCATCAACTGTCATTTGACTTCCGCCCCGCCAGCCCAGGGGTACTCTTATCAAGGCTGATCTGTTCCTATCCCCCCAGCAAATACTTGTAGGCGCTTCCTGGTGTGGAACAAGCCGGAGATAAGAAACCGGAATTGTATTTCCAAAAGCAGTTAATGCAGACGAAAGATCTAAAATTCCAGCAATTAATCTATGAGCAACATCACTTAAATGACCATCACTTACCATAGCATTGCGGCCATCCTTTTCCAACATCATATGTATATGCAGGCCACTTCCGGCTTTACCAACAGTAATTTTAGGAGCAAAACTGACTTCAACATTATGCTTATAGCTAAGCATTCTCAAAATCCATTTGGCAATGACTAACTGATCGGCAGCATCTTCTACATCCACAGGTAGAAATTCTATCTCATGCTGTTCAAAATCTTCTCCACCTAAAGTAAAACTTCCTACTTCCGAATGTCCGTATTTTATTTTACAACCGGCTTTTGCTAACAGATCTAAAGCTTCAACTCTCAATTCCTCAAATTTGGCAAAAGGTTGCGACTGATGATAACCTTTCTGGTCCAGCAAGGGATAAAGCTTATCTGACTTAGAATTCACATAATACTCCAACTCTCCAAGAGCTTTAAAAGTATACCCCGTATCTTTTTTAAACTGGTTGTGGGCTTTTCTCAACACATATTCAGGGGCTCCCTCATAGGGAGTGCCTTTTGCTGTATAGAAAGAACACAAAATTTCCAGGCTTGGTATTTCAGTAAAAGGGTTAACAAAAGCAGTTTTGTACCTTGGAACCACATATAAATCGCTCATTCCTGCCTCAATGTATGAAAACAAGCTGGACCCATCCACACGCTCTCCCACTGACAAAATCATTTCCAAATGCTCACGGCTTGAAATAACAAAATTTAAAACTTTCAGTTTCCCATCTTCAGCAACATATCTGAAATTCAGCATTTTGATACCTTTATCTTCAATAAATTTAATTATATCCTTCCTCGTAAAACTTCTGGAAGCTTTTTTCAAATGCTGGACTAACTCATTCGGATTAAGGCGAATTTCCTGATCACTTAAATACATAGTTCTCATTTTTTTAAATGGAGTGTAAAATTAAAAAAATAGCTTAAATATTCAATATATTTTAAACCCATCAATCATATTCCTTAACATGCGAGCCTGAACGTAACATCCATAGTATATTTAAGAAGCTACTAAACGAAGTTATGTCACTACCAACTGGCGGAAATTTATTTATGAATTTCTTTGCCACAAAGTAGCTAAATTTGAATAAGCGTCCCGGAATAGGGCGGTCAATTGCAAGCCCCATAAACGATCTCCGAAGGAGGTCAATAAAATATAATAAGACAGCTATCTTACACCTGACG
This sequence comes from Bacteroidota bacterium, assembly GCA_034659155.1. Lineage (GTDB taxonomy): Bacteria > Bacteroidota > Bacteroidia > Bacteroidales > VadinHA17 > JAYEGO01. The sequence goes on from JAYEGO010000139.1 coordinate 1,718, forward strand.
ACCCCTGCTGGTTGGTGGCAAAAGAAATAGCCACTAAGGCACTAACCTGTCTGCCGACAGGCAGGGACTCCAGGAAACACCAAGAGTTTGGATAGCTAATTAAAGGTTGTGGCACTTTTATACTACAAAGCACTTAGCTGAGTTCTGCGATTCTTTCTTCCAGGGTTTTGATTTTCGATTCTGCATCCGCTTTCTTATCTTTTTCTTTCTTCACAACAATTTCCGGAGCATTTTGAACAAATCTTTCATTTTCGAGTTTCTTATTTACCCCAGATAAAAATCCTCTGTTATAATCAAGTTCCTTTTTCAATTTTTCAAGCTCCTCTTTTTCATTTAGCTTATCCCCAAGAGGCACAAAATATTCTGTTGTTTTAACTATAAAAGAAACAGTTCCTACAGGTTTTTCCTGAATGAAATTGAGACTGGAAAGATTACATAGTTTTTGTAAGACCGGGCCAAAGCGATTATCAAATTTTTGTTCATCTTCCTTTATCAATAATTCCAGGGAGTTGCGATTTGGTATATTTCTTTCCTTTCGTATTGTACGTATAGAGCTAATTGTTTCTTTAGCTTTCTCAAATCGTTCAATGCATGCTTCTTCAAACTCTCCGGCTTTTGGAAATTCAGCAATCATAATACTTTCTCCATCTTCCCTCTGCTCAATAAGTTGCCATATCTCCTCACTAATAAAGGGAACAAATGGGTGAAGTGTCTTAAGTAATGTGTCAAGGAAGCTATATGTAGATGAAAGTGTAGAAGTATCTATATCTTGCTGGTAGGCTGGTTTGATTATTTCAAGGTACCATGATGAAAATTCATCCCAGAATAATTTGTACACATTCATTAAAGCTTCTGACAGCCTGTATTTGCTGAATTGATCATCCAGTATGGAAATTGACTTATTTAATCTATCTCCAAACCATTTTATAGCCACTTTTGAAGCTTCAGGTTGCTCAAGTGAAGTATTTACATTCCAGGACTTGATCAACCGGAAAGCATTCCATATTTTATTTGCAAAATTCCTTCCCTGTTCGGTCAGACTTTCATCAAACAGTAAATCTCCACCTGCAGGAGAGCATAGAAGCATCCCAACTCTCACTCCATCTGCTCCGTATTGCTCCATAAGTTTGATTGGATCAGGAGAATTACCTAATGATTTTGACATTTTGCGACCCAATTTATCACGCACAATTCCTGTCAAATATACATTTTCAAATGGCCTGGCATCCACATACTCATAACCCGCAATGATCATCCTGGCAACCCAGAAAAACAAAATTTCAGGAGCTGTTACCAGATCATTTGTTGGATAGTAATATTGAAAGTCCGGATTTTTAGGATTTCGTATGCCATCAAATACTGATATAGGCCATAACCATGATGAGAACCATGTATCTAAAACATCCTCATCCTGCTTTAAGTTCTCGATTTTAAGATTCTTATTCCCTGTTTTTTCCCTTGCCAATTGCAGGGCTTCGTCTGCATTATCAGCCACTACAAAATCCGATGATCCGGGAAGATACCAGGCTGGTATTTGCTGTCCCCACCAGAGTTGTCTCGAGATACACCAATCCCGAACATTTTCCATCCAGTGACGATAGGTATTTTTGAATTTTGGCGGCACCAGTTTAATGGTGTCATTCATTACATTATCGAGCCCTGGTTTTGCCAATTCCTTCATCTTCATGAACCACTGCATAGAAAGTTTTGGCTCAATTACAGCATCGGTGCGTTCCGAAAAACCAACCTTATTTATATAGTCTTCAACCTTTTCAAAATGTTTCTTGCTTTCCAGTTCATTTGAAATAAGCTTCCTTGCTTCAAATCGATCTTTTCCAATAAATATCTGTGCACTTTCACTCAAAGTGCCATCATCATTAAAAATATTAATAGGTTCTCCCAGCGAGTGACGAATACCAATTTCATAATCATTCACGTCATGGGCAGGAGTAATTTTCAGGGCTCCTGTTCCAAATTCCTTATCTACATATGTATCGGTAATGATGGGTACCGGGCGATTGATAAGAGGAATTATAACTTTTTTTCCATGAAATGTTTTATACCGGTCATCTTCAGGATGAACACAAACAGCCATATCTCCAAGGATAGTCTCAGGCCTTGTAGTAGCTACCGTCAGAAACCCATCTTCCCCCTCAACTGCATATTTGATATAATACAAATTCGATTGCAACTCTTTATAAATCACCTCCTCATCTGAAACCGCTGTTTTAGCCTGTGGGTCCCAGTTTACCATTCTCACTCCCCTGTATATATGCCCCTTTCTGTACAAGTCCACAAAAACTTTCAATACACTTTCAGACATATCCTCATCCATGGTAAACTTTGTTCTTTCCCAATCGCAGGAAGCCCCAAGCTTTTTTAACTGCTCCAGAATAATGCCACCATGCTTTTCCTTCCACTCCCAGGCATGCTCCAGGAATTCATCTCTCGTTAATTTCGACTTGTCAATCTCCTGCTCTTTTAAGCGGGCAACAACCCGGGCTTCTGTAGCAATCGATGCATGATCGGTGCCAGGAACCCACAATGCATTCTTCCCCTGCATACGTGCCCTCCTTACCAGGATGTCCTGAATGGTATTATTCAACATATGACCCATATGCAAAACTCCAGTAACATTGGGGGGAGGTATAACAATTGTATAGGGCTCTCTATCATCCGGGGTGGATTTAAAAAGCTTGTTCTTCATCCAATACTCATACCATTTATCTTCTGTAATTGCCGGATTGTATTTTGAGGGGATCTCCATTTGTTTATTCTTCTTC
>JAYEGO010000140.1:0-4491 GCA_034659155.1 Bacteroidota bacterium
GGGGTGCAATTGGTTCATCTCTTGCACTTTTTTTGGCTGAAGCAGGACTTAAACTTGCTATACTTGACCTTAATGGAAAGCGCGCCATTGAGCTGGCAGAGGAAATTTCAGAGAAAACAGAATCTTTCGTCCTGGGAATTGAGACCAATGTACTCGATAAACAATCGCTTTTATCAGCTAAAAATACTATCCATAAGAAGCTGGGAAAAGTAAATTATCTGATTAATGCGGCCGGAGGAAATTCTCCAAAAGGAACTACAGAACTTGAATTCCTTAATTCTGTATCAGGAAGCAATATTGAAAAATCGTTTTATGGCCTCGACCTTGAAGGTTTCAAAAATGTATATGAGCTTAATTTTTCGGGCACACTACTTCCAAGCATGATATTTACAAGGGATATGCTTGAAATGGGAGGGGGTGCTTTAATAAATTTTTCGTCAATGAGCGCCTTTCATCCCCTAACACGAGTGAGTGCATATTCAGCAGCTAAAGCAGCTGTAAGTAATTTTACAGAGTGGCTGGCAGTTCATCTTGCAAAGCAAAATATTAGGGTAAATGCTGTCGCTCCAGGCTTTTTTGTTGGGGAACAAAACCGGTTTTTATTGTATGATAAAGATACAGGAGAACTTACTCCCAGGGGAGAAAAGATAATACAAAATACCCCCATGGGCCGTTTTGGAGATTTTGAAGAAATACATGGTACTATATTATATCTCCTTTCCGACCTGGCTAAATTTGTTACCGGTGTAATAATCCCAATTGATGGAGGCTTTAATGCTTACAGTGGGGTATAAAAGTGATAAGCCGCAATCAGAATATATTATAAATAAGAAATTATTAAGATGAATATGAAATTAAAAGATGATTATAAATACTCCTTACTTGTGCCAACAAGTATGGGTATTAGAATAACACCTGCAGATAGTCAGCCTGTTCATAGCAGCGATATCTATAAAATGCAGGCTACAAGTGCAGAATCAAATGTGGCTAGTATTTCATCATATCTTGGACTTCCTGTAAAGCTTCTAACTGCATTTGTAAAAGGAAGCCCAATAGCTCAATTCATAAAAAGTAATTTAAAAAGCCGGCAAATTGATTACGAAGCTGTTGAGCTTGAACAAGGAGGTCCCTGGGGTTACAGGCATCACTTTAATATTGCAGGTAGCGGATACGGAATGCGTGGCCCCAGAGTGCAAAATGACAGGGCAGGAGAAGTGGCCCGGGTATTGAATGTGAAAGATTTTGATATGCACAGGTTATTTGCTGAAGAGGGGGTTCGTATAGTTCACATTTCGGGACTGATAGCGGCTTTATCTGTTCAGACCGGTGAATTTTGCCTGCAGCTTGCACGTGCTGCAAAAAAACATAACACCCGTATTTCTTTTGATTTGAATTACCGTGAGTCATTCTGGAGGGGTCGTGAGGAAGAGTTGAGCAAAACTTTCAATGAAATAGCTTCAGTATCAGATATCCTGGTTGGCAATGAGGAAGACTTTCAGTTTTGTCTCGGAATAAATGGTCCGGAAACCGGAGGTAAAGAGCTGGTAGATAAGATTGATAATTTTAAAGAAATGATAAACAGGGTAAAACAAAGCTATCCGGAAGCTTCAATTTTTGCAACAAGCCTGCGCCAGGTTGTAAATTCAAATGAACACTTATGGGGTAGTATAATGCTGGAAGGAAATAACTGGCACGTAATAGAACCGCGCGAGATCAAAGTATTAGATCGTATTGGTGGTGGAGATGGCTTTGTTGGCGGAATGCTTTACGGAATTCTTCGTGAATGGGAGCCTGAAAAATGGATCCGGTTTGGATGGGCTGCAGGAGCATTGGCAACCACATTTACAACAGACTATGCTCAGCCGGCCGATGAGGAAATGATATGGAGTATGTGGGAAGGTGATGCCAGAGTGAAAAGATAATATTGAGATAAGCATTGTGATGTCGGTTTATGATCTTTGACTTAGAAAAAATAAAATAAAATGCTTCACATTACCGGAGGTACACAAAATGATTCCCTTAGTTCAGAAGACTTGAAAAATGGTCTCTATAAGGCATTGGATAAATTAGGGGACAGGAACAAAGTACTTGTGGTGCCACCCGATCAAACACGTATTCATTCACGAGCTGGTGACCTTACCCGTTTTGCATGGAAATATTATGGGGAAAAGTTAAGCGATATTTTACCCGCTCTGGGAACTCATACCCCAATGACTGATTATCAGTTATCTGATATGTTTGGTAAAATACCCTTGAATTTATTCAGAGAGCATGACTGGAGGAATGATGTTGTTACCCTGGGGAAAGTACCTGGAAGTATAATATCTGAAGTTTCTGAAGGGAGACTGAATTTTGACTGGGAAGCCCAGGTAAACAGACTGTTGGTTGAAGGAGGTCATGACCTTATTCTATCAATTGGCCAGGTAGTGCCTCACGAAGTTATTGGAATGGCAAACTACAATAAAAATATATTTGTTGGTACAGGGGGGACTGAAGGGATAAATAAAAGTCATTACCTGGGAGCCGTTTATGGAATGGAAAGAATTATGGGAAGAGCTGACAACCCGGTAAGGTCAGTGCTTAATTATGCATCCGGTCATTTTTCTTCAAACTTACCGCCAATAATCTATGTTCTGACAGTTATTGGAAGAGATGAATCAGGCAGGCTTGTACCCAGGGGCCTGTTCATTGGTGATGACCAAGAATGTTTTTACAAAGCAGCTGACCTTTCCCTTAAAGTGAATTTTGAAATGCTGGAAAAGCCACTAGATAAAGTAGTAGTATACCTTGACCCTTCAGAATATAAAAGCACCTGGCTGGGAAATAAAGCTATATACAGAACCCGCATGGCTCTTGCCAATGGTGGGGATCTGTTAATTCTTGCTCCGGGGGTTAAAGAATTTGGTGAAGATGCTGAAATTGATAAGCTTATTAGAAAATATGGCTACAGGGGTACAGAAACAACTATCCATGCTGTGGAAGAAAATGCTGATTTGAGTAATAATCTCGCTGCTGCAGCTCACCTTATCCATGGCTCATCTGATGGAAGATTCAATATTATCTATTCTCCGGGAAAACTATCAAAGATGGAAATTGAAGGAGTTGGATTTCAATATGCTGACTTTAATGAAATGATAAATAAATATAATCCTTCAGACTTGCTCGAAGGTTATAATGCTCTCCCGGATGGACAAAAAATATTTTATATATCAAATCCAGCCCTCGGACTTTGGACAACTAAATCAAAATTTACCTAGCTAATACTTAAGTTTTATGGAAACAACAAAATTTAGTCGTAGAAATTTTATTGCCACAACTGGCATTGTAACAGCAGGTAGCCTGATAACGAGTCCTGTTTCTGCAATGATGACTTCTTTAAAAAACAAGAAAAAGAAGCTGGTTCTTGTGGGGACTGGTATAAGAGGAACTTCATTCTGGGGTAGACGAATTATTGAGCAATACTCCGATCTCGTTGAATTTGTAGGCTTGTGTGATATTAATCCAGGGAGGCTGGAGTATGGTAAAAGCTATATTGGAGTTAGTTGCCAAACCTTTACCAACTTCGACCAAATGATGAAGAAAACCAAACCAGATCTTGTTATTGTAACAACAGTAGATTCAAGCCATGATGAATTTATTATTAAAGCTTTGGAAATGGGTGCCGATGTGCTGACAGAAAAACCTATGACTACAGATGAATTTAAAGCTCAAAAAATTCTGTATACTGAAAGAAAAACAGGCAGAAGGGTAATTGTTGGTTTTAATTACCGGTTCGGACCACACCCTACAAAAATTAAAGAATTACTTTCTGCAGAGACAATTGGACGAATTACTTCAGTTGATTTTCACTGGTATCTGAATACATATCATGGTGCTTCCTATTTCAGGAGATGGCATGGCTTAAGAGATAAAGGTGGAACGCTGCTGGTCCACAAAGCCACTCATCATTTCGATCTTATAAACTGGTGGATTGATTCTGATCCTGTAGAGGTTTTTGCATACGGCAAGCTGGAGCATTATGGGAAAAACAACTCCTTCAGGGGGAACAATTGCCGTACCTGCCCACATACATCAAAATGCAAATTTTACTGGGATATTTCCAAAAATAAAAGGCTCATGGACCTGTATGTAGCAAATGAAGAGTATGATGGATATATTCGCGACAATTGCCTTTTCAGAAATGAAATAGACATTTATGATAAGATGGCCGTGCAAATTAAATATGCCAACGATGTTCAGGTAAGCTACTCATTAACAACTTACTCCCCCTACGAAGGCTGGAGGATTGCATTTAATGGCATAGATGGAAGGCTGGATTCATGGCAGGATATCCCCTGGAGAAGTGATGAAAGGGTAAATCAGGCAGAATTACATGCAAAGGAAATGTCACAGGAAAATGAAAAAGCTGTTAATGATTACAATGAGATCATGGTAATGAAAAATTGGGATGATTATAATTTGGTGAAAGTTCCCAGATCATCAGGTGGTCAT
>JAYEGO010000141.1:0-4489 GCA_034659155.1 Bacteroidota bacterium
CCAGGTATCGATTATGGAAAATCATATCAGTGTCTATATTGTCTATTTCAATAATCCACACCCTTCCTTTTAGAACTACTGGCTTCTCATTAGATTCGGAGCTGCCTTCATTTGAAAAAGCAACTGTTTCTTTTTCCGACACCTCAAATAATGCCGGTTGATCGGGGATATTATCTTCATCAGTTATATAACCTGCAAGGGCAGAAGCTGCCACAGTGCCCGGAGAACTTAAATAAACCTCTCCCCGACCCTGTTTCCCCGGAAAATTACGATTACCAGTGCTAATCGTGATTTCTCCCGGACCATTTTGCCCCACCTGTCCTGCAGCACAACCTGCGCAACCTGCATTGGATACAAGAGCTCCGGCATCCCTGAATATCTTTATCAGACCCTCTTCCAGGCATTGATCCCAAATGGAACCTGTAGCAGGAACAATTTTAAGAACCACCCCTGGTGCAACCTTTTTTCCCTTAAGAACAGCAGCCACTTCACGCATATCCTCAATTCTTCCATTGGTGCAACTCCCCACAAAAGCAGAATCAATTTTCACCATTTTTAAACTAGTCAGGTCAATGGTGTCATGTGGTTTTCCAGGCAAGGAAACCCGTGGAACAAATTTTGAAGCATCCAAATCAATTATCTGATCATAAATCGCATCGTCATCGGCATATATAACTGCTACTTCTCTACCTGCTTTTTCAGAGCAAAAATTCTTAATTTCCTCATTTGGAGTAATAAAAATAATAATAGCTCCCATTTCTGTAGCCATTGAAGAAATAGTAATTCTATCATCAAGACCAAGACTATCGATATCATCTCCATAAAGCTCCACAGAAAGACCCAACAACTTATTTGCACCAAACTCGGCAAGCAGGTTTAATACAATATCTTTTGCGGATATGTTTTCAGGTATCTTCCCTTTAAGATTCAGCTTCACAGATTTTGGAACCTTGAACCATATTGTACCTTTACTCCAGGCAGCTGTTATATCCCTGTCTCCCATTCCCTGACCAAAAGCACCAATAGCTCCAAGAATATTTGCATGTGAATCCGTAGAAATAGCAGTTCCTCCAGGGGGTACAATTCCTTGTTCCATTAACAAATGAGTTCCGATACCGGAGTTAATGTCATATACTTTCAGTCCGTTCTCCCGGGCATAAATCCGGCAAATCTGTTGATTTGTAGCATATTTTTGGTCGGAACCTGTTGGATTGGTATCGAAGGTAAAAAAGGTCTTTTCCGGATCTTTTATTTTGAGATTATTGTCTCGCATGTTTTTCACAACATTCGGACCCCCAAAATCACGGGCAACCCTGGCATCAATTTCAACATCTACAATATCACCTGGCCGCACTATCTCCTTATTTGAGTGTGCTGTAATAATTTTTTCAATCAGAGTCATTCCCATTTCAGTATATTTTATTCATGAATTTAAAGGCTCAAAATTAATAAAAAAATCAAGTCGTAAATCCAATATCAATAATTATGTATTCCTTGATTCAAAACCACACATAACATATTAAACCATCAACATCCAGGGAGGTTTTTAATGTACCATTTTCTTGAGTTCACGAATCATTTTATTCCATTCATAAAAAAATTCTTCTTATAAAAACAATTTCATAGATTTAGCGTAAACTTTAAAAATTCTATTTGCAACCAAGAAGCTGTATGTTCAGTCATGATAATATGAATTGATATGGCAAGTATTTACTACATTTATAGCCATGTTCATACACGACTGGATCAGCCATTAAAATTTTGAATGGCTTACTGTCATTAATAGAATTGATGAAATTATAGCACCAATCATACACCCTGATAATGAATAAGTTAACTCGAAACAAAGGTCCTCAAAAATCACGCGTTTACCTTACAAGAATTAAATTGGCTCTTTTTCTGGGGCTTTTTCTACTTTCATTTTCTAACATATCCATTGCCCAGACCTATGAAATTGATGATTATGATGGGCAGACAGTAAATACATGTACTGGCATTTTTTATGATAGTGGCGGAGCCGGGTCTTTCTACGGAAACAATGAAGATTATACGGTTACTTTTTGTTCAGATAATGGATTGTCTATACATATCGACTTTACCACATTTGAAGTTAGGGTCGGCGATACTTTGTGGATCTATGATGGTCCGGATACAGGATCAACCTTATTGGGGGGATACTCCGGGGAAGGAACTACATTTTCGGTCACCTCATCAGGAACCTGCCTGACATTCAATTTTATTTCTAATCCTAATTTTAACCGCCAGGGATGGGCTGCTGACATTTCATGTGTGGCATGTGTTCCTCCCGTCACATCTCCGCTTGTTCCCTCCGCTACCGATGTTTGTGCAGGAGAAACTATAAATTATTCCGTTGATATGCATGCCGGATCCACCTACAACTGGACTGTATTAAATGGAACACCTGTAAGTTTAGTGGGTGGCACTAACAACCTGGATATAACCTGGGATGCACCAGGTGGTATTTCCGGATCAATTAAGGTAGTTGAAATAAATGCATGTCTGGCCAAAGATTCAAGTGAATTGATTGTAGATATTCACGAACCACCTATTGCTAGCTTTGTTGGACTTGGATCAGATTATTGTATTGACGATGCTGCAGTTACTCTTACAGGGAACCCTGCAGGTGGAGTTTTCAGTGGCCCTGGTATTACTGGTACCCAGTTTGACCCCGCCTCTGCAGGAGCCGGGACACATAATATTATATATACATACACAGATGCCACAACGGGATGTTCAGACCAGGACATTCAAATCACTACAGTCTGGAATATCCCGGCAGTTTCTTTTTCCGGACTCGATCCACAATATGACTCTTCAGATCCTCCTGCCACATTAACAGGAATCCCTGCGGGCGGAATATTCTCAGGGCCGGGAATTGCAGGAAATGTATTTGATCCTGCTGTAGCCGGCACAGGCTTACACGAAATCATTTATGAATATTCCAATGTAGGCTGTACCAACTCTGATACGAATTATACAAATGTTATAGATTACGATTTTAAAGCCGGGGCCTATATTATTTCCGATATTAATAATTGGTGTTCACTGGATGCTGAATTTTCTACCGTTGGAGCCACTCCTGATGAATTAAGGGGATCTTGCTGGAATACCGGCCCAAACTACAATCGTTGGTTTACTTTCCAGGCTACCACCAATAGCATTAATGTGGAACTGAAAATCGGGGGTGATGACGGAAGCATGCGCTACCCTTATGTTGCACTATGGGATGCCTCAAATAATGAACTGGCTTGTGCAAGATACTCCTCTCAATATAGTCACCTTACTTTGGGTAGCACATCCCTGACACCAGGACAATGGTATTTTATATCTGTTGATAATTACGCCAATGCTGCATATGATGGTTCGTTTACTCTTTGTGTTAATGACCAGGTAAGCTATGATTATAAGGATGGTGCAATAGAACTCACTGATCTGAATAACTGGTGCTCACTGGATGCTGAATTCACCACTCTTGATGGTTCAGCAGATGGTTTGCGTGGAGGATGCTGGAACACCGGGCCAAACTACAATAAATGGTTCAAATTTCAGGCCACCACTTCCGATATTCTTGTGCAAATGAAAACTGGTGGTGATGAAGGATCTTTAAGGTATGGCTATATTTCTATCTGGGATGAACTCGATAATGAACTGGCATGTGACAGATACTCCTCAGCTTATTCAGACCTGGTTGCCGGAGCAACAGGACTTACTCCTGGTAACTGGTATTATATTACTGTTGACAATTATTCAAATGCTGCCTACAGGGGCACCTTTGCACTGTGTATTAGTGACGTTATTGATTACGATTATAAAGCAGGGGCTATTGAACTGACCGACCTCAATAATTGGACTTCTCCCGATGCAGCCTATTCAACCATGAATGCTTCACCAGACGAACTAAAAGGTTCCTGTTGGAATACTGGCCCCAATTATAACCGTTGGTTCAGATTTCAGGCTACCACTAATGACATTCTGGTCCAAATGAAAACCGGTGGTGATGAAGGATCTTTGAGATATGGTTATATTGCCATTTGGGATGATGCCAACAATGAGCTTGCCTGCTCACGATATGTTTCTGCTTACACAGATCTAACAGCAAGTACTACAAGCCTTACTCCGGGAAACTGGTATTATGTATCTGTTGACAATTACTCCAATGCAGCTTATCGTGGATCTTTTACTCTGGGTATAACAGATGTAATAGACTACGATTTCAAGGAAGGAGCAATTGAATTAACAGATCTGAACAACTGGTGCTCACCTGATGCAGCTTATACAACCATGGATGCCTCTGCAGATGAATTGGCAGGTTCCTGCTGGAATACTGGCCCCAATTATAATCGCTGGTTCAGATTCCAGGCTACCACTACCGATGCTCTTGTACAAATGAAAACCGGAGGTGAAGAAGGAAGCTTGAGGTATGGGTATTTAACTATATGGGATGATGCAAATAACGAGCTTGCATGCC
>JAYEGO010000142.1:0-2285 GCA_034659155.1 Bacteroidota bacterium
GATGCTTGCCCCGTGAAATCCTGTTTTACAGGAGTGGCTTTGCCACTATTTCACAGGGCTTGCATCGTTTTGAAAACAAATTCCTATTTTGATACCTCGTTAGCTCTGCTACGAGGTAGTTCATTTAATTGTGGGGACAGAGAAGTTTTTGCGCAGTCTGACGGTCGAGTATATGGTTTTGTGGCGGTTTTGAAACACAAATCTTTCAACTTAAACCGATCTTTATTTATTGTTAAATCGCTCATATTTAGCACTTCACCCGCCCTAAACTATATACATTGTTGTGGTGCGTTATTCCTTATTTTCAATCACATACACTGTTCCCTTACCTTTTCCTATGCTTTTTATTACCTGTTCTTTTTTCATATACTGCAAGTCCTTTTTAATAGTATTGATATTGATTTTATTAAATCTCTTTGCTAAATCAGATATTTTCAAAGGTTGGTTTTCTGTTAAGTATTCCTTTATTTCCTTTTGCCTTTCATTCAAATATCCACCTTTTGATTTAAATACATCATATTTTGCATCAAGTCTTTGAGTTAATACACTCAATTTGTCAAGAAAATACAATGTCCATTTGGATATATTTTCATTTTCTTTATTTCTGTTTTTTTGACCTTCCATTAACGCTTGATAGTATTCTTTTTTTGTTTTTTCTATCAAATTTTCAAAAGATACATATTGAATAAATAAATAATCTTTTTGTAGTAAAATCATGGTAGTCAACAATCTTGACAGTCTTCCATTTCCATCTTGGAATGGGTGAATTGACAAGAATTCATATACAAGATTTGCGGTGATTATTAAAGGATGAATTTCTTTGTTTTTAAATTGGCTATTTGTCCAACTAATCAAATCGTTCATCTCACTATTAACTAAATGAACTTCTGTTGTATTAAAAATAACTTTCTGTATTCCGCCAGGATAATTGGCAACTACTTTGTTTGAAAGAGATTTGTATTCTCCACGATGTCTTGTGTCTTTATCGCTATGTCGTAATAAATTTTGATGTAATTGTTTTACGTAATTTTCCGACAGTCTTATATTGTCGTAGTTTTCATAAATAATCTCCAGTGTGTCATAATAACCAACAACTTCTTGTTCGTCTCTTGTTTTAAGTTTAGTAATCTTTATGTTATTCAAGAGTTCTTCAATTTCTTTGTCTGTGAGAGTTCCGCCTTCTATTCTTGTTGAAGAACCAATGCTTTCAATTGTTGCGATCTTTCGCAATTCTTTCAGGTAAATATTTTCTTGTTTTTCAATACTATTCCATTTGCCTTTGTATAAGTCTATTTGGGAAATCAGATTTAATATTTTCTGATTTGTTTGAAAATCAAAGTTTAATTTATTTATATATTTATCCATTTTGTATCTATATATTATCCGAATACAAAAGTAAACCAGTTTTTGTAAATATCCAAATAATATCTGTATCTTATCTGTATGTCGTTATTTTTAACGTTAAGTAGTCGAGTAGGCAAGGGGAATTTCACCCCGAGCCTCTCCCAGAACCGTGCTTGAAAGTCTCCCCTCACACGGCTCTTGTTATACAAATCTATGATAAAAGATCAAAAATATCCCACCTGCCAGTGGTAAAACAAGTAAGGATATTGAATCCTTACCCTATCTAACCACCTGTAAGCTCGATTTAGACTTGTCTTGTATCGTTTATACCGTTTCCTTGCCCATCTTACTAAACGCTTGCATAGCAACTGGAAAACTTTTGATAGTTCATACCCTCTAAAACGCCCATAGTAATTTACCCATCCTCTAATCATTGGATTTAAGTATTGGGCAATTCCTACAATGCTTTTAAAACTAAGCTTCTCTACCTCTATTTCTCCAAGTTTATCTGCAATCCGTTTTCTTGAACTTATACTTATTGCACAGTCATATCCAAGGAATAGTTTTCCTGTCTTTCTGGATTTTGCTGTTCCAGGTTGAAAGGAATAACCCAAAAAATCGAATTTGACTGTTGGATAAAGCCGTACCCAATTTTCTGGCACATGCTTCTCTATGGCTAGCATCAGCTTGGCGTGGGCAATATTGTCAAAGAAGCCCTTTATGTCCAGATCTATTACCCAGTCTGTTTTCCAACAGTTCTTACGTACCGATTCGAGTGCCTGATGGGCATTCTTCTTTGGTCGATAACCATAAGAATTTGTACTGAATATCTTTTCCAGACGGGGCTCAATTAACTCCTTAACAACCATTTGTCCAACCCTGTCATTGATTGTAGGTATTCCAAGTTTTCGGATTTTCCCATCTTTCTTGAATATTTCTAC
>JAYEGO010000142.1:2385-4482 GCA_034659155.1 Bacteroidota bacterium
AATTTGTACTGAATATCTTTTCCAGACGGGGCTCAATTAACTCCTTAACAACCATTTGTCCAACCCTGTCATTGATTGTAGGTATTCCAAGTTTTCGGATTTTCCCATCTTTCTTGAATATTTCTACTTCTTTGACTGCAGGAGGAAAATAACTCCCTGATGCCATACGATTCCAAAGTTTATACAGGTATTTTGAACGGTTAGCATCGAAACTTTGCATGCTGACAGAATCTATTCCTGCACTACCTTTGTTGGCTCTCACCTTCTTATAAGCCTCCCATACCATTTGGCGGCTTATCGGTATTGATTTTGTCTCATTCCATAAATTCATCCTCTTTCTGAGTTGTTAAATGTTATGACACTGTATAAACTAACCCCTTCGCTCCACTCCCATTACAGGAACTCCTTCACTACTACGGATTAGTCCGCCCCTGCATAATACATTGATATTTTGCCTTTAGGTTGATCCTATTGCGCATTTCTCTTTGCATTATTATGCAGGTTCCCGAGTTCTGTAATTAAGCCCGGATAAAAGTCATGCCGCCTGAATGACGCCTACCACATAGCCAATAAACAGGTTGCCGCTATGCTTATAACTGTACTTCATACTATACAGCTTTTGATAGGATGTGGCTACTTCTCGACACCTCATCAGCGGTTACGGTTAGTTCATCTCTTTTATCCTTACCTGACTACGCTCTTGGCGTTGCCTTTTCCTAAACGCTCAGTACCATGGCTCTTTACTACAGCACCTTTAGGCTTCGGCGTGAGCTCAGCCGAACGGTGGTTTGCAAGCCTCGCCTGTACAACGCTTGCGGTGGGCCAACCTTACAATTGGTCTCCACCATCTCAATTACAGCATGCAGTGATTATATATCAATATAATGCCGATCACTGCTTCTCGGCACACTAAGAAAAGTAGCGGATGTGTATGAAGTATGGATTCGCTGGGAAAAAAGACAGGGGCGGGGATAACACTCTATACTTCAGCCGTATAGCTATTTTTTTTACATATTGTTGTGCGCTGGCAATTATTCGTATCTTACTTTTTTAATAATTTTCTCAATCTCGTTTTCGTCAGGAATGTCTTGATTAGTCGCATAATAGTATTCAAAAACAAAATCCCCTAATTCATTGCACTTTTCTATTCCGGTCTCTGCTACAGTTCCAACAGCTACATCCATGGGCATTAAAATTGTCAATCCAATAAATCTGCCCGACAAATCAATGGATTCTAAAACAGAATTTAAATCTTTACACACAAGTTTAAACTCATCACTTATTATATCTTTCTGCTTATCAGTAAAAGGAATCTCAGTCAAGGGCAAAAACATGAAATAGTATCTTAGTCTATTCTCAAGTCCACCCAAGCCGCTTGAAATAAAACCAGTACTCTCTTCAGTCAATGTGCTTTGAAGGAACATCTTACACTCTTGTAATGCAAGTGCAGTCCATTGTATTAGCTTTTTGTCAGAGTTCTTGTAGTATTTCTCTATTTGTCTATATGCAAGAATAGTCCCTAAATGTGCTAAAAGGGCTAATGCTTTTTTCTTTCTATCAAGTGGCACATTCGTATCAAACAGTAATCGGCTTAAATGAAGTGTCCCTTCCTCTGTCAGATCCCCATGGTTAAAAGAATGAGAATAGTCAAGATACTCTTTTTGTACTTTCATGTCTATCCCTACCTCCAATATGTCAAAATCATCAGGAAGTTTCTTTAAAAAATCTTGGATTTCTTGATGTTTATCTTTCATGTGTCTCTCTTATTGCTTGCGCACAACGTTAAATGTTTGAAAAGTTGCCGACTTCGAAGCTCATTAGTATCAAGTTATGATGACCTTGAAACGAGCTGCAAGCCCTGAATTTACTGCTGTCTCGGCAATTCTTTATACATATTGTTGTAGCTAGTGCCATTTTATCATCTATAGATCAAGTTAATCTCAGATAATTCCTGTCCAATTTGATGAATCCCAAATAGTATTTTTTCAGTCTGCTTATCAGATGGTTTCTTATGTCCTTGTACATACTGAGACAATAAAGTAGGATTCATGCCTATTTTATCAGCAAGGAATTTAGAATTAAGTACTTTATAATATT
>JAYEGO010000143.1:0-4468 GCA_034659155.1 Bacteroidota bacterium
ATACGTACCAGAAGAACGCGAGTTAACAATGGTAAAAGTACAAGAATCATGATTCATTACATTTGGTGGATCATGCAGATCCTGAGCATCGATCTCAACAGTAACCACCTGCCCATAATTGAAATCCACAGAAGGATCATAAGTTAAAGTATAATCAGAAGGAGAGCCTGAAATTAATGGCTGAATTGTTTCCCCATCAACCTTCATAACAAGAGAGGATTGGTCAACCCCATCCCCACTGTCCTGTACGCGAACAACTATATTAGTATCCGAAGACACATCCATTGCATTTTTCACAGGAACGTATCCGAACGTATTGGGAGGCTCGGAGTCAACGCTATCAGAAGGCCATTTAACCTCATTGGAATTACCGCTTTCACCGTAATCATTGTAAGCCCGCACAACTAAATAATATTCCTGCCCTTCATTTAATGTAGCGGTGTGCTCGGTAGTAGTACCTCCAACTTGGTCCAACAGATTTGGGTAAGGACCTTCATGGGAAGAACCATAATAAATTTTGTAACCTTCAACGACTCCGGAGCTAGTTCCCCATTGAAATTGGACCTCTGCCGCAAAAGAATACGATGCGAAAAAAAGGAAAAAAACCAAGGACAAAAATGGAATCAATTTTTTTTCAGTCATTTTAGATCTCCTTTAAAAATAATCTAAAATGACCTTATGCTATAATTATACCATAAGTGAATGATCCCAGATGATGCCTCACACAACCCATATCCTTACGGTTGGCTGAATTGGCTTTGCGGCCGACTTGCTCGATTTATGAGCAAAGGTTTAAAATTATTGCGTGTTTCCTAAAATATTTTATCAATTATATAGGCGTTCACAGCCTGCCCTGGTACGACGTAACGTGCGCCTTAACACGGTTCTCCTAAACATTACGTCCGAGAATTCTATGAAAAAGATTGCTAAACCAGGTCTGGGCCAGGGGTTTAGAGTTACCTTTTTATAGGAGTTCAATCGCGAAGCGATAGTAAATATTTCTTTTCCTCTGTGACATCTGTCCCCAATTGGGTTACCGTAGCGATTCTGGAAAAGATGGCGTGTCGGTTGTGCCGACGATTTCGTCCCTTCTTATAACCGCATAAGTTAACAAATTCAAAGGTGTCCTCCAAATTATTACATCTGAATGCAGAGAGAACAAATTTATCTTGATTCTTTTTGACATTTTGTACAGAATCTGTACCATATATACATGAACTTTGAGTGGGATAAAAATAAAAATCTCTCCAATAAGAATAAGCATGGGATCGATTTCAACTCTGCTATGGAGATTTGGAATGATATTCGGAGAGTAGAGATTGAAGCTTCTTATCCACTCGAAAATAGAAGCATCTTGATTGGTAAAATTGGTGAAAAACATTGGACCGCAATTTTTACGAAAAGATACAAAGCAATAAGAATCATTTCCGTACGGCGTTCCAGAAAAAAGGAGGTGAGGCTATATGAGCAAAAAGAAACTGGCCAAGACTAATGATGAATTTGACCGGAGGTTTGACGACGGTGAAGATATTCATGACCTTATTGATATCTCAAAGGCCAGGATAAGTCACCCTGGAAGAAAAGTCCGCATTACCCTCGATGTTGCAGAAGAACTGGTCAACGAAATCGACCACCTTAGGGCTGCAATTGGAGTGGACAGAGGGGCCTTAATCAAGGTGTGGCTCCACGAGAGGGTTCAAAGAGAAAAGGACCTGCGTGCTGGCTGATAAGGGAGCATATTAGCATACCTTCCCGATATAACAACACTTGCGGTTCCTTCTTCATCCCGCGAAGCGTTGACCGTTTGTCCTGTGCCGATGTCTGCAGAGGATAAGTCTGTGTCAGTCCGTGTGGGTCTGTGGCTGATTTCTCATTTATTCTCTGTGACCTCTGCGTCTCGAGCGAAGCAGGCGGTGAAATTCATTTTTTTGTCTTTGAGCTTTATCTCTAATCCGTGCAATCTGTGCCTGCCCTATGAAATGCCATTATTTTTCTATTTCATCGGGGTAATCCGTGTCCAAAAATAAAAGGCAGTTATTCAACCTAGTCCATATAGTGGTAACGGCACTGAATTATTGTGACCGCCTCATCGTAATATCAAAATACATCTGATGGAACAAGGAAAATCTCTGTAGTTTTCCTCTCTCAAATTATTATTTGTCCTTCCACGATATTTGAAGACACTGAATATGAAGCCCTTTTATCCGCTAATTCCTTACATGATCATTGGTAATTAAATTCTGCAAATTCTTTTTTCTCTCCTTCCTTGATATTTCAATAGCTGTACCTTCCTTGAAAGGCAAATTTTTTAGTTCCAAATATCCTCTTTTACGTATTTTTGTTTGGAATACATGACTTTTCATATCAAGCTCCTTATTTGTTTTTTGGCTCTACAATAAATTCCAGATTGGTGCCTTGTTTTTGTCGTATTCTGAAGCTTTTCTTTTCCTCTGTGACCTCTGCGTCTCTTAATCCTTTAATCCTGCTCTAATCTCTAATCCGTGCAATCTGTGTAATCCGTGTCCAAAAACATATTTCTCTGCGCTCTCTGCGCACTCAGCGAGAGACCAGCACTAACATACTTCAAAATAGCATAAAGCAATGAATTCAACAATGTCCTCCAGATCACACGTTGACACGAAACTGAATTGAAGGTAATGCTTAGAAAAAAGAACTGGAATAGAGGGGAATAATATGCCAACTATCCCGATTCAATGTCCAGATTCAGTGCTGATTTCGTTAAAAGAGACTCCCAAAAGGTTTGCCTATGAGGCCACGAAAGTATTGGCTGTCAGGTTTTACGAAACGGGAAAGCTTTCTTCAGGGAGGGTAGCGGAATTTTCGGGAATATCAGTGGTTTAGTTTTTTGCAGTCTTTGGGCAAATATGGGCCTCCCATTTTTGATCTGACAAAGAAGGAGTTAGAAAGAGACCTCAAAAATGCCTGAAATTAGCATTGTAAACACTTCCCCGTTATTTTATCTTCATCGACCGGGACTCCTGGAACTGTGGTTAAAAATGCTGTATTTCATGGCTATTCCCGGCCCTCAAATCCCGAATTAGAAAGGATCTGTTATCCAAGCATTAATTACATAAGGAGAAAGAGAATATGCTTAAATCTGTGGAAGCAATTATCGAAAAAAATGGTGAAGTCTGTCTTCAGGAACCGATTCATTTGAGGAAACGTTGCAAAGCAATACTCACGATTCTTGATGAAACATCGGAAATTATAGCTGAAACGGCCCTGTTAAGCGAAACAGTTCTTTCAGAAGATTGGAATCGTCCTGAGGAGGCGGAAGCATGGTCGCACCTTCAGAAGGTTCAGTAGCGCTTGTCAGATTTCCTTTTTCGGACCTTTCGTCATCCAAGCTTAGGCCGGCAGTAGTTCTCGCTTTTACCGGCAGGGATGACTGGATACTCTGTCAGGTTACGAGCAATCAATACTCTGATCAGGCAGCCATCCGGATTAGCGACAGTGATTTTGAAGTCGGTTCCCTGCAAAGAGTGAGCTATGCAAGACCCGGTAAACTTTTTACCGCCAACAGTTCCTTGATGATAACCGAAGCCGGTAGGCTTAATTCCATGGCATTCAATAATATAATTAACGCGATTGTAGGCATTCTACAGAAGGCCGTGAAAAAATAATTGTTTTTTTCCTGTCGGTTCCTCCGACAATAAAAAAGTTTTTCTCTGCGGACTCTGCGGTGAAATTCATTTTTTGGTCTTTGAGCTTTATCCCTAATCCGTGCAATCTGTGTAATCCGTGTCCAAAAACATATTTCTCTACGTTCTTGTGCAGTGGATTAAGTCTTTCTCTGCGTTCTCTGCGTTCTCTGTGAGATATTTTACTGTTCTTCAGCCCAGTTTTTTTATTTACCACACTCAGGTAAAGCTCATGATATTGTGCAGCCATATTTTCTACTGAGAATGATTTAACAATTTTCTCCCTGGCTGCCTGGGCCATTCTCCGCCTCAATTGCCTGTTTTTATACAACAAAAAACGCTTTTCAGCGAATGCCTTGGGATCTCGAATATCTACGAGATAGCCGTCTTCACCATTATCTACAACCTCACCAATTCCTCCGACATCGGGAGCTACTATAGGGAGACCACATGCTATGGCCTCAAGAATACTCATGGGTAAGCCCTCATGGACCGACGTATTGAGATAAAGATCCAGGCTGCGATAAAAAGTCTGGACATCCTCAATATGTCCCTTGAGCACAAATGTTTCATTAAGATTATATTGCTGAATTAGGGCCTGTAGCTTGGCACGCTCTGGCCCCTCGCCTGCCAAATGGAATTTTTTTGTCTCTTCCTTAACCGCTTTCGCCATCTCTATATAGAATGTCCCCCATTACAACGGGTAAATGCAGGACGTGCGCGGAGCGTGGTAAGAAAGTCCTTGACAACTACGAAGATTTGACGAATTTTGACATAAAGTAACAAAAGTACAGAAGAGCACAGCA